>NZ_NEXU01000121.1:0-19014 GCF_002224105.1 Psychrobacter sp. DAB_AL32B
TAGTCAGAGAGAGAAATGCGATCTATATTGACGTTCCTAATCGTAAAAAACCACTAGTATTTGTCGATTATTCTGATTCTTTTGAGACCGATTTCAATACTTATTATTCATTACAAGATTATGATAAATCGCGGCAATTATTGACCATACATCAAAATCTCTATGAGTCAGAGACTATGACGGTGGTCAATTTGAAGACTGGGTTTTGGCAAGATTTTGAGTTTAGGAAGCTAAGTATCTCTCCTGATATGAGATATATCGTAGGGTTTGAAAGCGAGATGGGCGCTACTGAAGACATTAATATTTGGGCGCTGCAAGATAGGGGCTATTATAAAGGGTATTACAAAAGAGTTTATGGCAGTAAAGAAGACTTGGCAAAATATCAGAATCTTAAAAATTTTTATCAAGCGGACAAAGCTCAGCTGGTTTATGATGCCGAAAAGCTTACTTGGTTGAATAATAATAAATTTTATGCGGATTATTTTTATAAGCTAAATGAAAAGGATTCCGCAGCTTTTCGAGTTCGTTATACCTTTATTAAAAATACCTCAACGGATAAGTGGCAACTGCATGCAGGTGATATATAAATGATAGCTTTCTCTCATTGTATAAAAACAGCGTTGACTGTCGCAGGGCTATTTATATTGACCATGATAGCAGCCTTAGATGCCCAGGCAACGCCTTCAGCTTTAGAGCCATCGACAAACGAGGAGGTATGGATAAAAGTCGCTGCGCCTGTAGCCATAGACTGGTATGAAGGTAGCTGTCGATACGATCATACTGAATATCAAACATTTACAGATTATGAAAACTGTATTTTTCAATCGTTAGCCCAAGCTGATAATTCGCAAAGCCGAGAGTGGGGCTTGAGTGACAGAGTCGTTCGAGAAAAAGACACCATTTATATCAGCATACCGAATCAAAAGCAGCCTTTGGTGTTTAAGGATTATCTTGAACCGTTTGAAGAAGAGCATAGAATTCATTATGAATTGCAGTACTACGATAAATCGCATAATTTATTACAGTTACTACATACGATGTATGAGACTCAAGCGACTGTCATTGTCGATTTAAACACGGGACGCTGGCAAGAGCTGTATGCGACCAACCTTAAGTTTTCTGATGATAGGACTCAAATTGTAGGGTGTGGTGGTAAACAAGGTATGAGCAAAGATATCATGATATGGGAACGTCAAAAAGCTAATAATGACGGACGCTATACAAGGCTATTTAGTAGTAATGAATTATATGAACAAGATTATGATGATGACAAAAAATATGAGGTGTACGAAGCGCGAGACATCAGTTGGACAAGCGATAATAAAATCAACGTTGATTTTTATTACAGAGTCAATCCCACTGACACTGTAGCGTTTCGCGTGCGCTATATTTATGCGGCTAATAATAAAGAGGGTAAATGGCAGAGAGTTTTACCTGATGCTAATACCAACGATTAAAAAACAATAAAAAGGTCTAGCTCTCATATGCAAATAACTCTACCAGTAACCACTTCAATTCGCATCTGTATGACGACAATACTGCTAATGTTCTCTATTTCAGCGCAAGCAGAACTGCCCAAAGCGACGATGGATGACTATGTTTGGGAAGTGCTAGACCCAGTGAGAAACTCAAATTACTTTGATAATCAGTGTGAATATAACAGTCTAGTTTCTTATAGAAAGTGCCTTGGGAGAAGTTTAGAGAAACATGATAACAAGCTTAGTGAAAAATGGGGATTGAGTGAGCGTGTATCCAGAGAAAAAGATACTATATATATTGATCTTCCCAATCGAAGCTTGCCGTTGGTTTTCCGTGATGAACTATATGCTCCTAACGGTCAATCTCACTCTTATTTTTCGCTATATGATTATGATGAAAAGAGACAACTACTGTACTTGTTGAGAAGTTTCCCTGAAATAGAAAATACTATACTTATTAATCTCAAAACTGGTTTTAATCAACAATTTGATGGTATTGATATCAGTGTATCACCCAATGAAGAACGTATTACTACCGTAGAGCGTTATATAGGTGAAGAAAATATTACGATTTGGCAAAAGCACAGAGAAGGCGGCTATCAAATATAGTCAGGTCTAAATAAAAAAGATACAAGTCAAACAGTGCTTTGCTGGTATAAAATTTCCTCGCTTGCTGTGTGCTTTGCACTCCAGAGGCTTCGAAAAATTCATTCCAGCAACGCTGTATTCTTTTAAAAGTGTATGAACTATAGTTTATGAAAATGACCCCAACGCATTAAAAGCGCATTTGGCATTTTACCAAAACCGAGACCAAAAACATGATTTTGAAGATGTTGATATTAAATGGCAAGGTAATGATAACGTTTTGGTCGACTTTTATTACCTTATTAATGAAACAGATGATGTCGGCTATCGAGTACGCTTTAAGGTGGTCAAAAATGTTAGCCCATCAGAGTGGCAAATCGTCCCCATAAAGTAGCACATTGCTGTAAAATGACTGGTTTTCATCTCATTATATTTAAGTATGACAGGTAAGTAACTTATGAGCATTCACGGTATTTTAGGCGAACAAACGACTGACTATCCCACTAATTATAGTCCAGAAACTTTATATCCAATTGCCCGCAGTATGGGGCGTAATATCATTGGCTGGCAAGATGACAAGCTAAAAGTGGGCGTCGATTGGTGGCATGCGTTTGAGTTGTCATGGTTAAATACGCAAGGTATTTCGCAAGTCGCGGTAGCACGCTTTGGTATTCCGGCAAGCTCAGAATATATCGTTGAATCAAAATCATTAAAGTTATATTTAAACAGCATCAACTTTACTGAGTTTGCTAGTTGGGCAGAGGTACAAACGCTGATTACCAAAGATTTATCAGCATGCGTCCAAGCAGAAGTAACCGTTGAGTTATTTGGCTTAGATAACGATTTGCATGATAAGAATTCAGGGTTATTGGTTACTCAGCCTGAGGGTGTTTGTATTGATGATGCTTTAGCAGGTAGTACGGATAAAGTGGCGCTAACTGTCCATCCGGACGCGTCATTGCTCAATAGTTTGGAAGATAAAAGCACTGAGATACAGCAAGATATTAGCCAATCATTTACTTTTTATTCTAATTTGCTGCGTAGTAATTGTCCGGTGACCAATCAGCCTGATTGGGGTACGTTAGCGGTTTCAATTAATAGTAATAAGCCTGTGAATAACGCCAATATGCTGCGTTATATATTGAGCTTCCGCCAGCATAATGGCTTTCATGAGCAATGTGTTGAGCAGATATTTGCTGATTTGAGTAAGTATTATGAGCCAAGTGAGCTGATGGTGCGCGCATGGTATACGCGCCGCGGCGGTATCGATATCAATCCTTGTCGCGTGAGTGATATTGCATTATTGCCAGTACCAAGCCGCTTAATTCGCCAGTAAATAAATGTTGGTTATTACCTATCATAAATTGTTATTAGCTCATATAATTAGCGAACATCTTTTTGCTTACATTAGGGTATAACTATGAAGGTAGTAACTGGTTTTTTTGCGGTGATGAGTATAGCAGCATTGTCGATGACTGCAGCGCAAGCAGCATTCGTAGAAAACGAATATGACTGTGAGATGTCAATGGGAGAAGCCGTTGACTGTGGTGAAAATGCGGTTAAGGTAGAGAAAAAGCGTCTTAATAAAATATATACGAGCGCACATCGCACACTATCTGCTAAGCAAAAATCACAATTAGATAAAGAGCAAGCCGCATGGTTAAAAAATCGTAATAAACAGTGCGAGTTTAAGCAAGAAGGTTCAATGAATAATATGGCAGTGTGGGGTATGATAGGTGCTGATGTTTGCACAGCTACTGAAAATCAAAAGCGTAGTAAAGTACTTGCCAAGAAGTATAATATTAAATAGTTTATTTTAGCCAATAAAAAAGCGCCTATTTCATTAATGAGATAGGCGCTTTTTTATTGCTAATGTTTTCTTAAGCTATTTGCTGCTTACTTTTGCCAACACTTCTTCACGGCTTAGTAATTGTTTTTCACTATCACGGCGATTGACGTATTCGTATTTGTCTTCCGCAAGATTGCGATCAGATACCACGATACGATGTGGAATACCAATCAGTTCAAGATCGGCAAACTTCACGCCTGGGCGTTCATTACGATCATCAAGTAATGCATTAATACCAAGCGATTTGAGCTCTTCGTATAATGCGGTGGCGGTTTGCATGACCGTTTCTTCTTTAGACTTCATGGGTACGATAGCCACTTCAAACGGTGCCAGCGAATCAGTAACGTTTGGCGTTGATGGCCACATGATGCCATTTTCATCGTTGTTCTGTTCGATAGCGGCGGCGATAATGCGGCTAACGCCGATACCGTAGCAACCCATCATTAGGGTAACCGGTTTGCCATCTTCGCCTGAAACGGTGCAGTTCATCGCTTGTGAGTACTTATCACCCAACTGGAAGATATGACCGACTTCGATACCGCGTTTGATTTGTAGCGTGCCTTTACCATCAGGAGAAGGATCGCCTTGATTAACGTTGCGAATATCAACAATACGGGTGATATGAGCATCACGTTCCCAATTCATACCGATGGTATGTTTGTTCACCTCATTGGCACCAGAAACGAAGTCTGAGAGTGCTGCTGCTGCACGATCGACAAAGACGGGCATATCAAGCTCAACGCCGATATAGCCTTTATGTAGACCAGCAGCTTTCAATTCTTCTTCAGTTGCCATCGTTAGAGGTACATTGGCTTCTTCGATTTTCTCAGCTTTGATGGTGTTCAGCGTATGGTCGCCGCGTAGTACGACAGCGATAAGCTGAGGTTCACCTTCAGGAGTATGGCCATTTACGATCAATGTTTTGACTGTGGTGGCAAGTGCAACGTCTAAATACTCAGCAACTGCTTCACAAGTAGGCATATTGATGGTATCAACATTTTCACGTGTCATCGTCGCAGGTTGACGTTCTGCCGTACTCACTGATTCAGCAAGTTCGACGTTGGCTGCATAATCAGAAGAGTCAGAGAAGGCAATATCATCTTCACCACTATCTGCTAGCACGTGGAACTCATGCGAGGCAAAGCCGCCGATAGAACCGGTGTCTGCTTGTACGGCACGGAAATCCAAACCCAAACGCGTGAATATGCGCGTATAAGCGTCATACATTTCGTCATAGGTTTTTGCCAATGACGCTTGGTCGACGTGGAACGAATAGGCGTCTTTCATAGTAAATTCGCGCGCGCGCATCACACCGAAGCGTGGACGAATCTCATCACGGAATTTATTTTGAATCTGAAAGAAAGTAATCGGTAGCTGTTTATAACTGCGCAGCTCGCCTTGGGCAAGATTGGTGATCACTTCTTCGTGCGTTGGCCCTAAAACAAAATCACGATCATGACGGTCTTTAAAACGTAATAGTTCAGGACCATAATCGTTAAAACGTCCGGTCAGCTGCCAAAGCTCAGCAGGCTGGGTCATCGGCATAAGCACTTCTTGTGCGCCGACATTTTGCATCTCTTCGCGAACGATACGCTCGACTTTTTGCAACACGCGCAAGCCCATTGGCAACCAGATATATAATCCAGAAGCGATTTTGCGAATCAGACCCGCTCTTACCATTAATTGGCTTGAAGCGATATCCGCATCATTAGGCGTTTCTTTTAGGGTGGCAAATAAAAATTGACTGGCTTTCATAAATAAAGCATAACCTTATCAACGATAAAATAAATAAGAAATAGTAGGATATTGAGCGTGTGGTTTGATGGCCGACGCAAGATGACCTTTTATCACTTGGTAATAGTCTAGGACATGGCCTAGCTAAAAAGCACTTCAACAGACAGTACTCTAGTAGATAATGCGTTAATAAAAAGCACTTCAAAAAAAGGCGTAACTTTTCATTTCTGTATAAAAATATCTGTACGTACATCGTAGTATTTAAGACGTATAAGCCTGAAAAAAAATGTAAAACGATATTTCAAACATACAACCTGACTATGTTAGGTAAAGTTCACCTAAGACGCAATGACTTTTTGTTTTTTCAGAGCGAACGTTACTTAAAACGTTACTTAAAGAGTCAAATCAGACGGCTACAACTCGATTATTTACCAGTTTTGAGCGTATTTATGGCAAGTGAAGAAGTATTTTTTGGAAAGGCTATTATTAGTAGTTATGTAGAGTATTGGTAGCCATTACTTGAAGTTGCTGCTTAAAAATAGCATTTATCATTTAGAACGTCGTTTTTTAAAACGTAGTTTTTCATGTAATTATAAAAATAAACGATAAAACTCTCAAGGTGCTTATATGAACAGTCCTGATAATCGACCTCCTATTGATAATAAGACGACTAACCCAAAAGCAAAAAGACCTATCGCTATGATGTCGTGGATAGTGTTACTTATCGGTCTAGTCGCCATCGCCTTTGCTATTTATAGTGTTCAAAATAGTACCAAAGAAGAGCCGATAGAAACCATTACTCGAGAAGGGGTGGTGCTGCAAATTCAGAAGTTAAATCGTTTAGAAACAGTGGCGTTTAGTGTCGATACGGTGATTACTAGCCAGCGTCCAGGTAGTTGGATGAAACTGTGGCAAGACGAACAAAAGGCGCTGTTTATCGCTCACGGGCGTGTAGAGGCGGGAATTGATTTGAGTGCATTAACGCCTGAGATGGTACAAGTGGTGCAGCCTGCTGAGCAAGTCAATAACGGCATTGCTGGTAGTAATAATTCGAATGCCGATGGCAATGTTGATGTTAATGTCGATGTACCTATTTCTATCATGCCAAAGATTAATATTACCTTGCCACCATCAGAGATATTTTCGGTATATCTAGACGATATTGAGATTTATGATTGGCAAACCGGCGCTTTTGGCATGATGCAAGTCGATCCAAAAATATTGCAACAAGCGCAAAGCATGGCTAAAAAAGAAGTCCTTGAACGTGCTTGCCGCGGCGATGTGATGACTATGGCACTAGAGAATGCACAAGTGCAGTTGCAGCAGTTATTTGCTTTGACAGGAGCCGTCGTTACAGTTACCACACAAGGTGCAGGCGCGTGCCAGATGCCAGTAAATAATGCCTAGATAATTTTACCAAAACCATAAAATGGGCAATCATACGGTAGCCTATGGCTAAAATCGTTAAAACCACTGAAAGTAACGCCATTTATATTGTATAGTAGAACTTATCTGTTATTCATAATTAACTTATGAATTTCGTTAGTGATATAACATTATATAAGAGGTGGCGCATATGACAACTCCTAATAATAAACCGTCTTCTAAGCCTGAACGTCAGCTTAATAAGCGTCTTAAGCCAAAAGAATCGCTCTCGTTTTCTACATGGATATTATTAATTATAAGCTTTACCTTGTTAGCCTATGCTCTCTACACTATCCAAACCCGTATATTAGAAGCGCCAGCTGCCACTAATAAGGGTGTAGGTAATGTGACTAAAGTGCAGTAGGTGAAGTTTTTATTAAATTGATGCTTTAGTGTTGACGTCATATAGTGAGTTCAGTATAAAAACGATACAGCGGAACTGAAATGGATTTTTCGCAGCCTCTATCGGCGCAGGCACAGCAAGCCAGAAAAATTTATTCCAGTTTCGCGTAAAAACATCATGTATCTGTTTTATTGAGAATTGACTATATGTCAGTCTTTTTTAAATTCAGCAATCGCTAATTGCCGTGCGGCTTTATGGTCGACCATAGGCTGTGGATAGTCAATTTTAACTAGCTGATTACTGGTGCTGAGCAGCTTGCGCATCTTATCTTCGCTATGCAAAATGCTGGCAGGAACTTCTTTTAGCTCAGGTAGCCAGTTCTTAATAAATATCCCATCAGGGTCATGGCTTTTGGCTTGGCTAAAGGGGTTCATAATACGGAAGTAGGGCGCAGCATCGGTGCCAGTTGACGCACTCCATTGCCAGCCGCCATTGTTTGACGCAAAGTCACCATCTATTAGCTGCTGCATAAAGTAGCACTCGCCCCAGCGCCAATCAATCAATAAGTCTTTGGTCAAAAACATCGCCGTAACCATACGCAAGCGATTGTGCATAAAGCCTGTCGCATTGAGACAGCGCATTGCCGCATCGACTAATGGCACGCCAGTCTTACCTGCACACCATGCATTAAAGTCCTGCTGATTATAGGACCAATTAACCTTGATATCGGTATCATGTTTATAAGCTTGATGGCGGATCAGTTCGGGCTTATAGTCTAAAACATGGCGATAAAAATCTCGCCAAGCCAGCTCACTTATCCAGCGGTTGATGTCAGTATTGTTAACGCTATCAGAGCTATCAAAATTTTCAGAACTGTCGCTGTCATTTTCGTGCCATTCTCCTAGCGCCTTAGTGGCTTGTAAGTAGCAAAGTCTGGGACTGATTACACCAATGGTCAGATAAGCAGATAACTGACTGGTCGCCTGTAAGTTTGGCACATCGCGGCTCACATCGTAGTTATTAATATCTTCAGCGATAAACTGGTCTAATCGATGACAAGCAGCAACTTCACCAGCAGGGTAAGCGATACGAGCTTGACTGAGCTGGGCATCCGTATCTATATACTTATATGCTTCATTACTCTGTAAATGCTGTTGATAGTCACTGACGGTTTTTTTGCATAACGCTTCTATCGCTTCGCTAGTGTCTGCACTAACCTTTGATGATTTTAGATCTACTTTATTGTTATTGATAGCTGGTGCTTGATGCATTTGTATATCGGCCACCTCCAAGGTATGTCGCCATTTCTTATAAAATGGAGTAAATACTTGATACATGCTGTTGTCATTGGTGGTGATGGTTTGCGGAGGTAAGATACATTGATCATGCCAGCGGATAAAATTGATATCAGTTTCTACGAGCTGTTTGGTTAATTGTTCGTCACGAGCGATCTCATTGCCTTCGTACTCATGATTGGCCATGATACAGCTGATATTGTTTGCGATACATAGCGCGTTTAGCGTCTCAACACAATCAGAAAAGTTCGGACAAACCTGTACGGTTAATTTAATATTTAATTGAGTTTGCAAATTTTTTGCGAGAACAGGTAAAGTGCGCGCGATATGGTCAAGCTGTGTGAGCGACATATCATGTGCTTGCCATTGTTCAGGGGTACAAAAAAACACTGCGCTGACCTGAGCGTTTTCTGCGTCTGCCCGATCACAGAGTGCAGCTAGAGCAGTATTATCATGAATACGTAGATCGCGGCGGAACCACATCAGATAATGTGGCTGACTCATATTTTCCTTAAGATCCTTACTATTGCTGTTTTTTGTGCTTTCCGCCATCGTTTTAGACATCCAAGAATCCTTATTTTAATCAATCGCAATCATAAACAAAACTATGAATAAAAGTATGCTAGGATAAGTTTTTGGATGCAATTGATTTGCCATCGGATTAACAAATCATCATCATATCTAATCTTTAGGATTGGCGATTATCATTTGACGCCAGCCAGTTTAGCTAAGCCAATTTAATAATGTCATACTGAGTATTATATTTAAGGTCACACCATGCACGTTAAGTTTTGCGGTTTTACCCAGCTTAGTGATGTTCGTACTGCTGCACAATTAGATGTGGATGCGGTCGGTTTGGTGTTTTATCCACCAAGCCCGCGTGCTGTGACGATCGAACAAGCGCAAACCTTAAGCGCTGCTGTACCAGCCTTTATCAGTGTGGTAGCTTTGGTAGTCAATATGTCTGAGGATGAACTGATTAAACTGGCAAACAATGTCTCTTTTGATATCATTCAATTTCACGGCGATGAAAGCCCTGAGCAGTGTCAACAGCTGGCAAATTCAGTCAATAAGCGCTGGATTAAAGCGTTGCGTATCAATGCTGAGCAAGATACGCTTGAGAGTGTTAATACACAGATTGACAATTTTGCCGCAGCAGGGGCTAGCAGCATATTACTAGATGCTTACCATCAACATAAATATGGTGGTACTGGCGCACGCTTTGACTGGAGCCTTATACCAAAAGAGAGCTCACTACCGATTATCTTAGCGGGTGGACTTGATGCTGACAATGTCGCTAGGGCTTATGAAATGCCTATTTATGCAGTCGATGTCAGCGGTGGTATTGAGATTGATAAAGGTAAAAAAGACCCTGCTAAAATGCGCGCCTTTATGAAAGCGGTCAAACGCGACCGATGGCAAAACGATACGCTTAGCGAACCTTCGAATATAAATAGCTAGCTTTATAGTTTCAAGTTTTATAGTTTCAAACTGCCAAAGCTAACGACGTAAACTGTTTCCCCTATAGTTATTTTAAAAAAATACTAATCCTAAAAAATACCACTTATTACAGTAGGAATTACCATGAGTCATGTCGCTAATAAAGATTTATCTACCACCGCCCAAGCTATCAATACCTTTACCAATCCAGAAAGCGTGCAAGATTTTAATCAATATCCTGATGCCCGCGGACATTTTGGTGTCCATGGTGGGCGTTTCGTCTCTGAAACCTTGATGGCAGCATTAGAAGAGTTAGAAGCGTTATATAATAGAGTTAAATTAGATCCTAAGTTTTGGGAAGAGTATCACAATGACTTGGTCAACTACGTCGGACGCCCAACGCCGCTTTATCATGCTAAGCGTTTGAGTGATGAAATTGGTGGTGCGCAAATTTACTTTAAACGTGAAGACCTGAATCATACTGGCGCGCACAAGGTGAATAATACGATTGGTCAAGCGTTGCTTGCTAAAATGAGCGGTAAAAAACGTATTATTGCAGAGACCGGAGCAGGGCAGCATGGTGTGGCGACGGCGACGATTGCCGCGCGTTTGGGGCTAGAGTGTATTGTTTATATGGGCGCTGACGATGTTGAGCGTCAAAAAATGAACGTCTATCGTATGCGCTTACTTGGTGCAACGGTTGTACCAGTCACCTCTGGCTCACGCACGCTTAAAGACGCCATGAACGAAGCGATGCGTGACTGGGTTACCAATGTTGATAGCACTTATTATATTATCGGTACGGTTGCC
Source organism: Psychrobacter sp. DAB_AL32B (assembly GCF_002224105.1). Lineage (NCBI taxonomy): Bacteria > Pseudomonadati > Pseudomonadota > Gammaproteobacteria > Moraxellales > Moraxellaceae > Psychrobacter > Psychrobacter sp. DAB_AL32B. The sequence goes on from NZ_NEXU01000121.1 coordinate 10,960, forward strand.
GGTCCGCATCCTTATCCGTTATTAGTACGTGATTTCCAAGCGATTATCGGTAAAGAAGCACGTATTCAGCATTTACAGATTACTGGCAAATTACCAGATGCGCTAGTCGCTTGTGTTGGCGGTGGCTCTAATGCCATTGGTTTGTTCTTTGACTTCCTAAACGACACAGAAGTTAAAATGTATGGCGTCGAAGCAACAGGCGATGGCATCGAAACTGGTCGTCATTCAGCGCCGTTGGCAGCGGGTCGTATTGGTGTATTACACGGCAACCGTACCTATTTGATGGCGGATGATGAAGGTCAAATTCAAGAAACGCATTCTATCTCGGCAGGACTTGATTATCCTGGTGTTGGTCCTGAGCACAGCTTCTTAAAAGACATGAAGCGCGTTGAATATGTCGGCTGCACTGATAAGGAATCGTTAGAAGGTTTTCATGAAGTCACACGTAAAGAAGGTATCATTCCTGCGCTTGAATCTGCTCATGCCGTTGCTTATGCACTGAAGCTCGCTAAGACCATGACCCCTGATCAAACCATCATCGTCAATATGTCAGGTCGCGGCGATAAAGATTTGCATTCTGTTATGAAAGCAGAAGGGATTGAGTTGTAATCACAACTATCTTTACTAGTTATTGCATTATCCTTATAAGAAAAACTGCTTAGCGCCCTTTAATATTTAATACAGATTATTTAATAAAGGGTGGAATAAGCCAGTTTATAATAATTAAGAGACCACTATGACCAGAATTGAAAGCACCTTTAAAACCCTAAAAGCACAAAATAAAAAAGCACTCATCCCCTATGTAATGGCAGGCGATCCTAATCCTAGTAACTTTGTTGGTTTGCTACATGACTTAGTCAAGCACGGCGCGGATATGATTGAAGTTGGTTTGCCATTCTCCGATCCAATGGCAGATGGTCCAACTGTTGCGCTGGCAGGAGAGCGTGCATTAGCAGCGGGCACCAGTACTCGTGATGCGTTAAAGATGGTCGCAGAATTTCGTCAGCAAGACACGCAAACGCCAATTATCCTTATGGGTTATCTCAATCCAGTTGAGATTATCGGTTATGATAACTTCGTTGCGCTATGTGAGCAGTCAGGCGTTGATGGAATTTTGATGGTTGATTTGCCACCAGCGGAGGCGGGTAGCTTTACTCAGCATTTAACTGAGCATGCAATGAATGAGATTTTCTTATTGTCTCCAACCACCTTGCCTGAACGCCGTGAGCAAGTGTTGACCCATTGCGGTGGTTATATTTATTATGTGTCTTTAAAAGGCGTCACCGGTTCGGCAACGCTGGATACTGACGATGTCGCAACCCAAGTACAAGCGATTAAAGCGGAGACGGATTTGCCAGTATGTGTGGGTTTTGGTATTCGTGATGCGACGTCAGCCAAAGCAATTGGTGCCCATGCAGACGGTATTATCGTGGGTAGCGCACTGGTACAGAACTTTGCTCATATCGATGCCAATGATGCCACGGCTGTCGCTAATGCACAGCAGAAAATCATGGCAAAAATGGATGAGTTGCGTGGGGCACTGGATAGCTTGAATGCCTAGTTTTTTAAGGGTGCGAATGGCTGAGTTAAAGTAGCGTCACATTTTTTATAATAATGTTTATACAGACATGGTCAATTGGCTTTGCTAAAGTTAGTTTACGTGTGTAAACTAACATCACATATAAATTGTTACAGTTACGCGTAAGCGTGCTTTATAACTGCTCATGTTATGACTGTATGTGACTCTTAAACTGATTTTTATAAAACGACTCTTAGTGACAAGTGAATGAGCCAACTTGCCGATAAGCCTTTGATAATGGCGAATAATATGACTGATACGATAACAAAATTCGAAATCAATAACGATGGTGCTGCTAGCGCTCAGCAGAGCAGTAATATGGCTGGGCAATCATGGTTTGATCGCCCGATACCGGGTATAAAGCAGCAATTAACGGCGCCATTAACCGCAGTAGAAACCGAACCGTCAACAGAATGCACGAGTTGTCATTCAATGATTACCAATACGGCGCTGATTTTTAACTGTTATGTCTGCCCGCATTGTGATCATCATTTGCCGATGAGTGCTCGTGAACGCTTAAACTGGTTACTCGATCAAGTAGAAGGTGAACTTGGGCAAGAATTTACCGCCAAAGATCCGCTAAAATTTGTAGATAGCAAGCCTTACCCACTACGGATGACGGAAGCACAGACCAAAACGGGCGAGAGCGAAGCGCTGATCGTGATGTATGGTAAGCTGCGCAATCTTGATGTGGTCACTTGTGCGTTTGACTTTCGTTTTATGGGTGGCTCTATGGGGTCAGTGGTTGGTGATCGCTTCGTCCAAGCTGCCGAAAAAGCCCTTGAAGATAAAGTACCTTTAGTCTGCTTTGCTGCTTCTGGCGGTGCGCGTATGCAAGAAGGTCTGCTTTCATTAATGCAAATGGCACGAACTGCTGCTGCGATTGAACGCTTAAGAATTGCTGGCGTGCCGTATATCGTGGTACTGACCAATCCTGTGTATGGCGGTGTGACCGCATCACTTGCAATGCTTGGTGATATTCATCTGGCAGAACCTAAAGCGATGATTGGCTTTGCTGGCAAGCGCGTGATTGAACAGACCGTACGCGAGACGCTAGAAGAGCCGTTCCAGCGTGCTGAGTTTTTATTAGAGCATGGTGTGGTTGATGAGGTAGTGCATCGTCATCAGCTGATTGATACTATTTATCGTCTGCTAGCAAAATTATCCCGCGTACCTAATGTTGATGCTCAATAGGTTAATAAACTTATTATTGAGTCTCTTATTAAGTATATAACGGCTTAGCAGCGTGCTAATATCTGCCAAATATGTAAAACTAACGAATAGCATTTATCGTGAATAACGGTAAATGCTATTTTTGCTTTCTACCAAGCTCGTTACACTGTCTTTATTCTTTATTGCAAACTTTGATATAGGTTTTGTCCATGTCTGATTCTTTAGTTTCTCATAGCCCTAGCAGCAGTAGCCCTCACAATGAAGCCAGCCTGACCGAATGGCTTGATTATATGCAGCAGATCCATGTTTCTGCGATAGATATGGGCTTATCACGCGTGCTACCAGTCGCTGAGGCACTAGGGGTGGTACAGTCAGCTAAAGACGACACTTATGTATTTACCGTCGCAGGCACCAATGGCAAAGGTTCAACGACTGCGGTTATTGCGCAGATGTGCCAAGCTGCAGGGTATAAAACGGCACTGTATCAATCGCCACATCTGAGCGTTTTTAACGAGCGTGTGCGCATCAATGGCGAGATGGTCAGTGATGAGACCTTAATTAATGCCTTTAGCAAAGTAGAAGCAGCACGGTTGCAGTGCGATTTAACCTTGTCATTTTTTGAGATGACGACACTCGCAGCTTTACTTATATTTGCTGAAGCAGATTGTGATGTTTGGGTATTAGAAGTAGGGCTGGGCGGGCGTTTGGATGTGGTCAATATCATTGACCCTGATATGGCAGTCATTACCAATATCGCCATCGATCATGTCGATTGGCTAGGCGATAACGTTGAAGATATTGGCGCAGAAAAAGCGGGTATCTTACGTGATGGCATTAGCGTGATTTATGGTGCTACTGAGATGCCAACTAGTGTACAGCAAGCGATTGATAAGCATCAGGCAACCTGTTATCAAGTGGGGAAAGATTTTAGTTATCGTGAAATTGACTCAACTACGTGGCAATATAGCAATGCCGCTGTTACTTTACAATTGCCACGCCCTGCGCTGTCGTTGACCAATATTGTCAATGCCTTGTCAGCGGTATTGGCAAGTCCATTAAATGTTGATACCAATGCCATCGAGCAAGCCCTACAAACGGTAAAGCTCGCAGGTCGCTTTGATTACCGTGAGATGCACGCTCGTCATTGGTTATTTGATGTGGCACATAATGAGCAGGGCGTTGAGTTTTTGTTGGCACAGTTATTACCGCTTTGGCAGCAGCATTTGGCAAAGAAACATAGAGCTGAACAAGTTAATGAAATTAACCAAGCAAAAAGCGCACCTGCCAGCATTAAAATGCTGTTTTCTATGCTGGGTGATAAAGATATCAATAAAGTCGTGCAGCGTTTGACTGAAGCAGGTTTGCCGATTAGCGGCTGGTTTATTGCCGAAATTGATTATCCACGGGCAGCCAGTACGGAGCATTTGCAAGGTATCTTAGCGCGCTATGTCGATGATGCTCAGATACATGAGTTTAAACGTTTGTCAGAAGCAACCTATGCGATTATAGATGCCAGTCAGCCACAAGATTTAATTGTGGTATGTGGCTCTTTTCATACGATTGGAGAGGCATTGTCTGCACTTGAGATGTGATAATTTAAGTTAAAAACGTGACCGTTTAATGTTAGTCTTAGTAGCAGCGTGATGGCAGACAGCATGAAAAATATGCTTTATAATCAAAGTGATTTAGAAGGCTGTTATTAGAAGGTCGGCATAAAATTTGAAAACTGTTTGAAAACTGTTAGACGTAATCGGCGGCAATAACTGTCTATCAATGCTATTTATAGTATAGCTTTCTATAACATAGTTTTGAGACGATAGCTTCGCCGCTCAATCAACCTTATTACCAACTAAGAGACGTAAACGGATGAATTTTTCGAGACAAGCCTTATTGGGCATTGGGATGATTATAGGCGGTAGCGTGATGCTATACGCTATGGTACAACAGATTGGTGATACGAATAAACCAGCGCCAACGTCAGCGATGATAGATAAACCAAGTAGCGAGCAAGCGTCTCCGCAGCCACTGACGACTGATATCGAGACAGAAAAACGTATCTTGGCACAAAAACAAAAAGAGCGTGCGGCTCGAGTTGCAGAGCAAGAAAAGCGTGCCAAGCTGTTCTTAACTGAACAAGAGGCCGCTGAGGCACAAGCCTTGGCAAAAGCACGAGCTGAAAGTCAGCAGTATATGGCTAGCAGCGCGCCCGCTGCTGAAGACAGCGTCAAGAATAGTGCGCAGGACAGTACCAATACAGACGCAACAAAAAATACGCTTGAAGCGCCAACGACGCAGCCGAGCGCTAATACGTTAGCTGACTCGAGTGCTAGGGATAAGCAAAAAGTAGCTGACGCGCAACAAGAAGCTCAGCGACAAGCGACTATCAAAGAGCAAGCTGCTGCTAAAAAACTCGCAGATAGTAAAAAAGAAGCCGAAGCAAAAAGACAAGCAGACGCTAAAAAGCAGGCTGAAGTTCAAGCTGCCGCTGAGAAAAAACAACAGGTAGCAGAAGCAGCTAAAAATGAGCCGCCTAAGTCGCCCTCTGATTACCAAGTCAAAAGAGGCGATGGTCTGATTAAACTGGCGCGTCAATACAATATGCCGGTAGAAGTCTTGGCTCAAGCGAACAACCTCACACCATCGACATCGTTACAGCTTGGTCAAAATATTACGATTCCATCGCGTAAGCAGGTGCAGCGCTTAGAGCGTGAAGCGGCTAATGCTGAACAGGCGCGTGAAGCAACCCGCCAAAAAGAAGAAGCGTTAGCCAAGAAGTCGGTTGATGCTAAGCGTGACGCCCAGCAGAAACTCAGTGAGGCTCGCAAGGAAGTTAAAGAAACCGATGCTAAAGGTAGCTTTGGCGTGCAAGTGGCGTTGGCGAATGACCAAGCCAAAGCGGATGAATTAGCAAAAAAATTCCAAGCAGCAGGCTATCAAGTTAAGACCAGTACTACTAGTCGCGGTGTACGCGTGGTCGTAGGTCCCGAGCGTGGTAAAGTAGCCGCTTTAGCCCTAAAAGATAAAATTAATAGCGACCCCAAAGTTAATACGACCAGTGCTTGGGTATTATACTGGCGCTAACATGGCGTCTGGGCTGCTACAAATGAATGATTCCTGAATAAATATCATAGCTTTCGTTATATTTATTTAGCTTCTTACTTTCTTATGATTAAAACACGACATCTGATGTCGTGTTTTTTGTTTTAGTGTTTGCTGATTAGCTCATGCTTAGTTACGATGAGCGTCGCTTTTTTCTGTTTCTCTCTGTATAACCTTTCAGCCTATAAGGGCTGACAGGTTGCAGTTAGAGGTATGACATCTTTAGCCAAGCTATCATATTAGCAAAGCTATCATACCTATCTAACTGTTTTGATAATGTATAAGGTAAAACAATGTCATTTGGCGTTATATTTTTAATATTAGCGGTTGGGTTTTTAGGGCTTATTACCTTACCAAAACTGTTTTCTACTAAACAAATTACTGAACCTGACCCGCAACCTGTACGCGGCGACGAGCTACCTATTTGGCCATTTGCGCCGATGCCAATCATGACCGCTACTGAGGTAATATTTTTTAATAAGTTAAAAAATGCCCTACCGGAATATCATATCTTTGTGCAAGTTCAGCTGTCACGGATTATCGAGGCGAATAGTAATGAGACCTCCGAGCGCAGTTTTTGGTTTAATCGAATCTGCCGTCAAAGTGTCGATTATGTGATCGTCGACGTTGATGCACAGACTACTTTGGTGGCCATTGAGCTTGATGATTGGACGCATAGCAGTAAAGCGCGACAAAAAGCGGATGATAAAAAAGATAAAGCCTTAGCTAGCGCGGGTATTGCCATTGTACGCTTTCATGCGGAACGTATGCCTAGTGCGGATATGCTGAGATATGAGCTGATGCAGGTTATTGAGAGTTATTAACAGGTATTAAAACCTTCATTAGAACTACTTAGAATTTGCCATCTATCCGATCGCGCTGCTCAGGGTAGATGACTATCGGTCTATCTCCTTCGAAGTATAGTCCTGTTTTTAGTGCGCCATTTTCATCGTAGATAAAAGGCGATTGACGTCCATCGTAAAAGTCGCGTTTGCTGAACCATTCGATATAATGCGCGGCGCGCAATGCGGCTATATCAATCGTAGCGAGATTAGCCGTATCATTCTTATCGCACCATTCATGTATCGGAAAACTCGGCGCTAACCAAGCAGGATAACTAAAGTCATTGGTGTTTATTGGCAAAAAGAACCGACCCTTTATGACACCATAACGTTTATCAATTTTGACTTGCCCATGATTTTCAGTGTCTACCCATACTGTACGGAACTGCTTGGTTTGCATATGGGTCATCTTACGCTGCAAATTATCGTTGGAATTAATCCCAACCCAATTCTCAGGCGCGAAAGGCGCTGATCCCATAAAAAACTTAATCGCCAACTCCCAATGTTCGGTTAGCTTTTCTTTATGGTTATATAAAATCAAATCTAGCTCGCCAGTCGTCTGTTTACCGTTGAATAACTGCACATTACTAGCAAGTGTCTCGTACGGATGTAAATTACGCGCAAAGCCATCTGCTAACCAAAATGATAGCAATCCTTCAAAATGAAAACCCAAACGATTGGGGCTGGGCCTTTTTAATAAATAGCGGGTTAGCTCCTGATAAGCATTGGTAGTATCCAGCTCTTTTAAACGCTGCTGATATGCCTCAAACTGCATTTGCCAAAAACTTGCGCTATGTACCGTAATCTCATGTGTATTCTGATGTGGCGCAAAGTCCAACCATGCCGTCAAAACATTTGGGCACGCCAGCACATACGCCAAATCACGCACGTAAGGTCGCTGGTATGCTTCCCAAGGGGCATAAGTTGGGGGAGTATCAGGGCGTGAAGTCTTAAACTCAGACATAGGTCAAACCAGAGTAAACATAAGATATTTACCCTAGCGACTTGTTTGGTAAAAGTCTATAGATGACAAGTATCAGCGAGGGTAGTGCTCAGTTTTTTGACTTTAAAACAGGATGTTAATGTGATGAATATTAATGCTGATATCAGGCGAAGATAGCAAGTAAGGTAATAAAATGCTGAATACCGTTTTGAGTATCGGGAGTAGCCATTTTGATAAGTTGCTAGGTGCGTTATGCGGTGGAACTGAGTTAAGAGAGGTGTGATTCTGATATTTCATGTGTCTAGCTCCATGTTATGCCGTCACACTAGGGTGCGTAACGGTGCATGGGCTTATCTTATGTGGTAGATTGATATAGCTAAATACTCATGCATGCATGGATTGTCGTATGCATGCATAGA
>NZ_NEXU01000122.1:0-1840 GCF_002224105.1 Psychrobacter sp. DAB_AL32B
TCGCTAAATCAATTATAGTTAATTTCTGAAGACTAGCATGTCTGTTATTAATTATTTGTCCAGCTATCTCCATTGACTTAAAAACTCTATTTATGTCTGACAATATATCGTTTGACAACTTATCTTCTTCTAAAGTAACAGTATCTGCATCATCATCCTGAGCATCTAAGTATTCATTTTTTTTCTTTCTCTCTATACTGACTTCTCTCTGCTCCAGTACTAATTCAGGAATTTTTTGAATGAAATTTTGTATGAATTTCAACTGATCTCTAGAAAAACTGGCTTCTCCTATACGCTCAAAAAAAACTGTGAAGGGTATAGAAGCTCTATTTGTAAAAGGAGTTAAGGTTATTTTTCTAAAATCCTGATCTTTCCATAACTCTATCTTCGTGTAGCTCCCATTAAATTGATCTTTTAAGCATGCCTGTATTTTCTCTAGAATCCAGCTATTTTTTGTATGGTGAGTAACAAAGATTAAGATACTTGCAAAATCTTCCTTATGTAGATTTTTTAATAATTTTTCTGTAGCTTCTCTGACCTCTTTATCGTCTGTGTAGGATTCCGCAATTTTTTTAGCTACGAAGAAATAATATATATACGGGTACTTAAAGCTATATTCTATACCATCATTTACTAGAAGTGAGCATTCAATTAAACTTTCAAGTACTACAATTCTATCTGAAGATAAAAACTTTTCTTCATAATCAATAAAAAAAACATCAATATCATGATGATTTGGGTTTTTACTACTCTTAAATATCCACCATGCCAGCTCTGTTAATACATTTAAATGTTTATCATACTGCTCTTTATTTATATTTCCTGCTTCAAAATTAGTATAAATAAGTTGCTGATAACAATGCCCATAAGAAGTTAACTCTATATTTAACTTCTTATGGGCTTCAAACATTTGTAGTATCATCAATATATATATCGGTCTTGCAGGTACTATTTTTTTCTTTAAAATACTATCAACTCTATTCTTTACTATAGTTGATTCACTGTAAAACCGATACGAGTGCTACTGGAATAAATTTTTTGCAGCCTCTGTCACGCTTGCGAACAGCCAGCAAGAAAATTTTATAACAGTAGCACGTGGCTACCAACGTATCGATTTTATGTAGAACTGCCTATAAGTCAATTTGTCTATAATTTTCTTCCTCAGAAGAAATGGACTCTGGCTTACCTAATGATATCCACTTACCTATCAACTCCTCTCTTTTCTGATGACCCAACTCTAACAACCTTGGTTTTCTAAATTTATCAAAACAGGCTATATCGCTACTAATATAAGAATAGTTTGATTCACATAAGAAAACCATCCTTACGCTTTTTTCTCTTAAAAACTCAATAAACTTACCTATATTTTTAGGTTTTAAAGATATTTTTTCAAAATCATCAATTAGTATTATCTTTTTTTCAGCAGAGAAATATTCCGAAAGTGACAAGTTATCATACTGTAAACCTAGCCCTTCACTTAAAACTTTATCGAAATTATTATTTATTTTCTTAGCATCCAAGTAGATACATAACTCTTTCTTTTTAAGCATTTCAATGTAAAAGTATTTAAGTAAAGATGTTTTTCCTATCTGCTCATCGCCAAATATAATGAAGTCTTCATAATTAGCTAATACAGTATCTGAACTATGTATATCTATAAGTCTTTCAGTATTTTCATCGTACTCTTGGATATCAGGAGTGACATATATATCTTTAAGTTTTGCTTCGCCTACTAGCCGATGAGATAACTTAACTTCAGTATCATCAAGCCAAGACAAAAAACTGTCTTTAACCTTCACTTCAGAGTTGCTACTTATTGGAAGCTCAACTTTTAGCAATG
>NZ_NEXU01000123.1:0-15625 GCF_002224105.1 Psychrobacter sp. DAB_AL32B
TTACAAGTTCTTATAACTACTGGTATCAGTATAGATTGACCCGCATTATGCTGATCTATAGCAGTTTTGACCTCTATAGTTTGGCAATAATCCGAACTTATAAAACTAGAGCTTACAAGAAATAAAATAATGTCAGCATTTGCAAGATTTGAATCTATTTCGCTTTTCCACTCATCTCCTGGCATAATTTTTCTGTCATGCCAAGACTCTATAAGATTACTTCTAATCAAAGGAGAAAGGTGTTCTTCTAGATCTTCTTTGTACTGCTCATCTTTATGTGCATAACTTACAAATAACTTAACAGACATTATAGAATCCTTTTATTTATTAAACACTCGCCCCAACTGCTCTCGCAACCGCAATCCCTTCCTCAATCGTCAAAAACTTACGCTGGCTTGGACTGTCTTTAAATAAAATCTCACCATCTTGGAATATCAGGCATTCATTAACGGCTAATTGCTGCCATTTTTCATTTTCAGTCAACGGTACAGTCACTAAGATAGTCACTTTATCTTTATCGGTCGTCACATCGCCAAAGTTAATCGCCAAATCATCATCAGCTAGCTTCGCCTCGCCAAATGGCGCTTTACGAGTCAGATAAAACAATAAGCTACCAGCATAAGCCAGCTGCCACTTACCATTCGATATTAGGCAATTAAATAAACCATTAGCCGATAAATAACGGCATTGGGTGGTTAAAAAATTAAATAGCGTTTGGTCATCAGGACGTGTTTTAAAGCTACTTTTAAGACGATTAACGAGATAACAAAAAGCCATTTCAGAGTCGGTTGAGCCAACCGGTTGGCAATGTGAGGCGTTACCATTGTCTTGCAGTCGTTGACAGCGTTTAATAAATTCGCTATTCATCTGCCCATTGTGGGCAAATACCCATTGCTCACCCCAGACTTCACGCACAAAAGGATGGGTATTCGCCAAACAGTTTTGCCCTTGGGTCGCTTTACGAATATGGGCGATGACATTCATCGCTTTAATCGGATAATTATTAACCAAATCAGCAACTGGCGATAAATGGCTGGGATGATTGTCATGGAACAAGCGCAGACCGGTTGAGGCGTTCTCTGCTTTGTCATTATTAGTGCATTCACTACGCTCAAAAAATGCAATGCCAAAGCCATCTTCGTGACTGTCGGTCATGCCGCCACGGCGACGAAATCCAGCAAAGCTAAAGCCGATATCGGTTGGTGTATTACAGTTCATACCTAAGAGTTGACACATTTATAAAGTACCGCCGTTATCGTCGTCTGATTCAGGCAAACTTGCCTCGTCCGTATCAATGCTATCCAAAATACGTTGAGCCTGCGCCAAATCGGTATCTTGTACCCACAGCACAATCCCTGAATTCATACCCGGCATCGCACTCAGCGGTTGTAGAGAAACCGTAATATCATTATTGCGTAGTAGATTGGCATGCAGCTCGCCTTGCATATTGGTGTCATAGCGTGCCAGTTTGTGCCAGTTATCAACTTGATCGGTCATGACAAATTCCTTTTAAATAGGTATAAATATAACTCGTTGCTATATTTTTAGTTGTTATATTTCTAATTGCAACCGAATCCTGATGACCAGTTAATTTGGTTTAACGGATAAGCATCGATATGAAATCCGTTTGGATAATCTTTAAAGCCAGGTTGTGATTTTAATTGCTCGATAGCGGCTTGCGCTTGGCGTTCAGTCACAAATACACCGATTAACTTAAAATATTCGACATCATTATTCTTATCATCGTCTTTGTAACGCGCATGCTCAAGTACAAATACAGTATTTTGTGCTTTTTCTACATGCGACCAATGATAAGCCGCTAAGCGTTTCATTAAGTCAGGATTTTTGACCATAATATTATCGCCGGTACGCCCTTCGGTACGGTTGTAATGGATAACGTTTAAGCGCAGTAACCAAAAGATGACCGCTGCTTTTGCGAGCATAACAGGCAAAGCGCGTTTTTCATCATCGCCAAGTGGGCGTTTAGACTCATAGCCTTGCAAGAAAGCAGCCATTTTACTGCGATCAAAATTGACTGACTCGCCTTGCTCAGCATCGCCCCACGTGGTACAAAAATCATTAATGGTAATGGCAATATCCATCACATAATGCTCAACACTGACTTCGGTAAAGTCTAATAAACCTGTAAGCCGCTCTTCACCTTTTTGCAGGTTCCATAAGGTGTTGTCGGCAAACATATCTAAATGGCATAAACCTTTTGGCAAGGTTGCAAGCGGTAAATCTGTGTAAGCACGCCAAATATCGCTCATTAATTTCGCTTCATCACCTGGCATAAACTGCCTTTCACGGTCGCGCACTTCCGCCCACGGATACAAAGGTACGCCGTAATCTTCGGCAGGCTGTAATGCTTGCAACGTTTCATGTAGCATCGCCAACGCTGCGCCAATCTCATGACACATCGCTTGTGTGGTTTGCTCTGGATGCGCCCCTGCTAAACAGGGTACAAGCGTAATCGCTTTATTGTCATAATGAATGACATAGCTTTTAGCATTACTATTTTTATCATCTTCTACCGCTTCATCATCAACCAATGCCAGCGGTGCAGCAACCGGTAATTTACCTTGCAACTGATTTAAAATAACCGCCATCTTTTCGATGTCCTCTGGTGGGCGCTCTTCAAATAATGTAAATACATAAGAGTGCGCGCCATCTACATCGTCAGTCGTCTGAATAAACCAGTTTGAGTTTTTGATACCTTGGGTAATCGGAATGGCGCGCGCGAACGATATGCCAAAACGTTGGCAAAAGGCGGCAAATTGATCATTGGTTAACTGGGTATAGACGGACATGACATCTCACTTTTGGCAATTGAATAAGAAGTTTATTAGCGTGAATTTAGAGGGTAATGACAATAATGATACTGCGATAAGCAATCTTTCGCTAAAAACGCATTAATTTGGCGAAAATCTGCCTGATATGCTGGTGATTTTGCTAGACTAGCACCTATAGAATGAATTGATTATAAGGCGAAAGACCCTATGTTAGCAAAGCGTATCATTCCTTGTTTGGATGTTGATAATGGTCGTGTGGTCAAAGGCGTACAGTTTGTCGATATTAAAGACGCTGGCGATCCAGTCGAAGTAGCAGAACGCTATAATGAACAAGGCGCTGATGAAATTACTTTTTTGGACATTACTGCCACCAATGATGAGCGCGATACGACGTATCATACGGTTGAGCGTATGGCAGAGACGGTATTTGTGCCATTAACCGTCGGTGGCGGCGTACGTAAAATTGCCGATATTCGTAATTTGCTTAATGCTGGCGCGGATAAAGTGGCGATTAACTCAGCAGCGGTATTTACCCCTGAGTTCGTCGGTGAAGCAGCGCAAAAATTTGGTAACCAATGTATCGTTGTGGCTATCGATGCCAAACGTGTCGCTGACATGAATATAGACGGTATTATCGTACCGCGTTGGGAGATATTTACTCACGGTGGACGTAAACCAACGGGTATCGATGCCGTCGCTTGGGCAAGCAAAATGGCGGAGCTTGGCGCTGGTGAATTATTGGTCACTTCGATGGATGGCGATGGTACTAAAAAGGGCTATGATTTAGCATTAATGAAACAAATTACTAGCCGCGTCACTGTGCCAGTCATTGCCTCAGGTGGCGTCGGTAACCTACAACATTTGGCTGAAGGTGTATTAGAGGGTGGCGTCGATGCAGTACTCGCTGCCAGTATATTTCACTTCGGTGAGTATACTATTTTGGAGGCTAAAGAATATATGGCAGCACAAGGTATACAAATGCGTTTGTAAGACGTTGGTAAAATACAAATCCCGCTACAAAAAATGTTATCATAGCGCTAACTACTTATTATCATTTAGTTTTCGCTTATTTAATCGCTAACAATCAATAAAAACTTATATTGCTTAATAACTCTCATTTAGAATAAAGGACACCTTATGTCAAATTTACAACAGCAACGCAATGACGTGACTCATATCGATGGCAACTTACATCAAAATGAAGACGTTCGTATTGGTATCGTCGTCGGTCGTTTTAACGGTTTTGTCGTTGAATCATTGGTTGATGGTGCGATTGATGCACTACTGCGTCATGGTGTATTAGGTAGCAACATTACCGTCATTCGCGTACCTGGTGCTTTTGAATTACCACTCGTTGCCCAGCGTGCTGCTGAATCTGACCGCTTTGACGCTATTGTTGCCTTAGGCGCGATTATCCGTGGTAGTACACCACATTTTGACTTTGTCGCAAGCGAATCAGCAAAAGGCTTAAGCGCTGTAGCTATGGACTATAATATCCCTGTTGCCAATGGCGTTTTGACCACCGACAGTATCGAGCAAGCGATTGAGCGTGCAGGTACTAAAGCCGGTAACAAGGGCTCAGAAGCAGCCATGGTTGTCCTAGAAATGCTTGCTGTACTATCACAGCTAGATATTGAAGACGACAGCACTGACGCTTAGTATTATTAACTGCTAGATAGTATTTATTAGCTTTTAATTATTATTTAATTGCTATTTCAGCATCATTTTTATTAAGTTAATTGGGGCTATGGTTATTATCATAGCCCCAAGTATGTAATGTTAGTATCTAATATAAGTATCTAACATTATAAGTATCTAACATCAATATCCAAAACTGACTGGCGAAACTTGCCAGCCGACTACTATTTAACATCTTATTTTAAAACTTATTATCTTAAAAATTAGGTATAGACCCCTTATGACTGACCAACTCAAGCGCGCTATTAGCGCTGCGAAAACCGCACAAACCAATGATAGAGAAGCGGAAGCCACGCGTATCGCGAGCAGCAGTGCGGGTGATCAAACCTTCGATATGAGTGAGTCTTCTTACAAGACCAGTCACACCGCTATCCGTAAGGCGCGGCGCTTTGCCATGCAAGGTCTATATGAATGGCTCGTCACTGACCGCCGCTTTGATATCGATGGCAAGCTTGGCTGGAAGGCCAATGCCCCGCATGATATCGCTGCCCGTACACGTGCCACCAATGCCATGCATACCGTACATATCGGCTATTACCATGAAATGATGCGCGATATTCCAGAACAGATTGAGGCGCTAGACGCCCTTATCAGTCAGCATCTTGACCGTGAAATCGATAAACTGGACACCGTTGAACACGCCATATTGTTAATTGGTAGCTATGAGCTACAAAATCGCCTAGAGATACCCTATAAAGTGGTGCTTGATGAAGCGATGAAATTGAATAATCATTTTGGTGCCACTGATGCGCATAAACTGATTAATGCGGTTCTGGATAGAATGGCGATTGAGCTACGCGATATAGAAGTACAAGCCGATACCAAAGCCAATCTACGTACCTCTCAAAAATCGGCTATTAAGCAAGCTGCTGTACCTACTGCTACTCAAGTAGAAACAACTGAAAATGCTGTCGATACTGATAATAACAGTCAACCAACTGCTTCAAGTAAAAAACGTATCAGTGCCAATAATGCCAGCGTTAAACGTAATAGCGCCAGTAAAGCCAGTGCAAATATTAGTGATTATAAAGCCAGTAAACAGAGCGACGCTCAAAGCACGGTTGAAGAAACTATTATTAAACCAGCCAGCATTGAACCAGTTATCGCAGATAAAGCGAATGAGATTGCAGCTAGTGCCGAAAACATCGTCAATGATAAGCCTGTAGAAGAAAATATAGTTGACAGCAATGATAGCAATGACAGCAATGACAGCAATGACAGCAATGACAGCAATGACAGCAATGATAATGTTACAGCAGAGGTCGACTTACTTGACTCGAATAGCGCTAGTATTGATATAAAAAGTGTTGATACAAAACAAGCTGAATCAGAAAGCATCGAATTAAACGATGCTGATGCAAAAAGCCAAGACTAGCCATGAATGAATTTGAGCTGATTGAGCGTATATTTGTACAGATGCAATCTGCACAGTCATTGTCCAATAATGTCGAAAAAGGCATCGGTGATGATGCGGCAGTGATTGCATTGCCTGTAGGGGCGCGCTTAGTCAGTTGTATTGATACGTTGGTTCAAGGTCGACATTTTAGCGCTGATTGGGAACAAGTTAATAAACTGGCATTTGCCATTGGTTATAAAGCCGTCGCCGTTAATGTCTCGGATATTGCCGCCATGGGCGCAACACCACATAGTATTTTACTGGCGTTAGCGTTACCTAAACGCCTTGCCAATGAAAAGTGGCTGACTGAATTTGCCAAAGGTCTATTTCATGCCTGTCAGTTATTTGGCGTGGCTTTGATAGGTGGTGATACCACGCGCAGTGATAGTTTGATACTGAGTGTCAGCGCCCAAGGACTGCTTGCCGCAGACACACCAGCCGTCTATCGCTCAGGGGCGCAAGTCGGTGATAAAATCTATGTCTCAGGTGCACTTGGGGATGCCGCTTATGCGCTAAAGTACCCTGAAATTGCTGTAGGTATCGAACTAGCGCATCGTCTACATATGCCAACCCCACGTATTGCATTAGGCGCAGCATTGGCAAAAATCGGGGCAACTGCGATGATAGATATCTCCGATGGTCTCTATCAAGACCTTGGCCATATCTGCCAACAAAGCCGTGTAGGTATGCGCTTGAATCTTGAGCAGCTACCTACTAGCAAGCCATTAGCCAACGTTGATTTATCTGAGCGTTTATTATGTCAGTTGGCTGGTGGTGATGATTATGAGCTGGCTTTTACCTTGCCTGCTGATATCGAGCCGCCTGTTAGTAATAATACGCCTGTGACTTATATTGGTGATGTGATTGCCTTGATTGATAATAAAGATAGCAGTATAGATAATGTGACGTATCGACGTCCTCAGCTTTATTATCAAGGACAGCCGGTAACACCGACCCATCCAGCGCCGTTTTCTATTTGGCCTAATCTTACTGGTTACCAACATTTTGCAGGTTAACCCATGACTGATCACGACCTAGTTAAGCCCGACATCCGTAAAGCCAATGACTGCCCTCCTCTGCCAGTCAATGCCAGTATATTTGACCGCGCGGTTTATTGGCTCGGTCTCGGCTTGGGCAGTGGTTTACCGCGCCGTGCGCCCGGTACTTGGGGCACAGTTGGTGGCTTAATCGTCGCTATACCCCTGCTGAGCTTGGGTTTTGTGCCGTTTTTGATTGTCACACTTTTATCCTGCATCGTTGGCATCTGGATATGTGGTCGTACCTCAGATCTGATGGGTGGTCATGATGATCCCCATATTGTCTGGGATGAGTGGGCAGGTATGTGGATTACCCTATTGCCTTTGTCTTATATGGGCATTGCTAATGTTAATTTTTGGCAAAATATCTCGCAACCCTTTTCTATCGCTGCTCTGATTATCGCATTTATACTCTTTCGCTTTTTTGACATTATTAAGCCGCCACCGATTGGCTGGGCAGATAAAAAAGTCGCTGGCGGTCTTGGTATCATGCTGGACGATATTATCGCAGGTATTATGGCGGCGGCAGTTTGGGTTATTATTTATAATATAATCTTTTACTTTACAGATTAGCAGCGCATTTGTTTTATTTTTTAACCAGATAATTTTAACCAAACCGTTTTCATCATTTAGCATTGCTGTTAGCGATAGCTGAATTACAAAGAGGTCACGACATAGCGTTTTAGTTAAATGGCAATTTACGCTATAATCCCAAATTATATTTTGTTACATTTGTAGGGCTATTATGACATCTCCTCTTTCGGTAATTATCCTCGCTGCTGGTAAAGGCACGCGTATGCAGTCAGCTAAGCCAAAAGTGCTACAGACATTAGCTGGCAAGTCTTTATTAGGTCACGTATTAGACACTTGCCATCAATTGACGGTTGATGACACCATCATTGTTTATGGTTTTGGCGGCGAACAAGTACAAGCGCACATTGCCCATCAATACGCACATCTGCCCATTACTTGGGTCGCCCAAACTGAGCAGCTAGGTACCGGACATGCGGTCAAAGTGACTCTATCTGAACTACCGAAAGACGGACAAAGCCTCATTCTGTACGGCGACGTGCCATTGGTTAGCTGTCAAACTTTAGCGACACTACAGGCTGCCAATACTGACGGTATGTCTATGTTGACGCTAACGGTAAACAATCCATTTGGACTCGGTCGTATTAAACGTGACCAAGCGGGTAATATTGAAGCCATTGTCGAGCAAAAAGATGCCACTAGCGATGAGCAAAAAATTCAAGAGATTAATAGTGGAATTTACTGCGTAGACAATGCTCTGCTACACAAGTTTTTACCCAAGCTATCTAATGATAATGCGCAACAAGAGTATTATCTGACTGATATTGTCAAAATGGCGGTTGCTGATGGTATCACTATTGCGGCGATTGAGCCTGAGCACACTTTTGAGATTGAAGGCGTCAATAACCGCCAACAACTTGCCAGCTTAGAGCGCACATGGCAGGGTAAACTGGTCGCTGACTTACAAGAAGCTGGCGTCCAGTTTGCTGACCCTACTCGCGTTGATATTCGTGGTACCTTAAGCGCAGGTCAAGACGTGTTCGTCGATGTCGGTGTGGTATTTGAAGGCGATTGCACTTTAGGCGATAACGTTTATATTGAAGCTGGTTGTATCATCAAAAATGCCCAAATTGGCAATGCTTGCCATATCAAACCTTATTGCGTGATTGATCGCGCTGAAGTTGGCGCAGGCGTAGATATTGGTCCTTTTGCGCATTTGCGTCCTGAAACCATATTATCTGACAACAGCAAAGTCGGTAATTTTGTTGAGATTAAAAAATCAACTATCGGTCACGGTAGCAAGGTTAATCATCTAAGCTACATTGGTGATGCAACGATTGGTACTGGTGTCAACGTTGGTGCTGGTGTGATTACTTGCAATTACGATGGTGTCAATAAATCACAAACTATCATTGAAGATAATGCCTTTATCGGCTCTAACTCAAGTTTAGTAGCGCCTGTGACTATTGGGGATACCGCTACTGTGGCAGCCGGTTCAGTGATTACTAAAGACGTCGATGCTAATGCACTAGCCTTTGGTCGCGCTCGTCAAACACAGAAAGATGACTTTCAGCGTCCGACTAAAAAGTAATGAGTTTATTCATAGTTAAGTCGCTAATATCAAGGTTTGAGCAAACATAAGCAGCATGATAATTTTTATGATGCTGCTTATTTTAATATAGCTTGTATTAGGGAGCACTATTATGAAAACTATCTTATCTACTGTTTTGCTACTATCAACAGCTATGATGTCATTTTCAATAGCATCAGCTAGTACTACCCTAGAGTATGATGCAGAGTGCAAATACTATAATACTAATAAAGTATTAAAATATTCAGGTAAGTGCCATTTTAATTGGGGCGTTGGTATGGGAGTTGGTGATAGTACCTACCAGCGTTATATCATGACCTACCCTAATGGCAATGAAGTTTGGATATTTATAAATGATGATGACTCTGCTACTGTAAACGATATCCCAGCTATGTCATTAAAAGCAAAAAGAGGCTTTGAAAAAGTCATAACAAATCAAGGTGAAGTTTTTGAATTTACTAAAGGCTCAGAATAAGTCTGAAACCATATAAGCCTGACAATGTAAAAAATGAGCAGTACCGCAATGATTTGCAGTGCTGCTTATTCATATTTATAAATTCACTAAATATCACCCTATATCAAAACATTTAAGTGTTGAAACATTAAAGTATTGGAATATTAAAACATCGAACTTAAGGATTATTTATGTGTGGAATCGTTGGAGCAGTAGCTGAGCGTAATATCGCCAATATCTTACTTGAGGGACTCAAGCGTCTGGAATATCGAGGTTATGATTCAGCCGGTCTGACTGTTATTCGTGATGGCGAGCTCCATCGTGAGCGCCAAGTGGGTAAAGTTCAGGCGTTAGTCGATGCCGTCGCAGTAAATCCAGAGTTTTTTGATGGTCATATTGGTATTGCGCATACGCGTTGGGCGACTCACGGAGAACCTGCTCAGCGTAACGCGCATCCGCATGTATCCGGCAAAATCGCGGTGGTACATAATGGTATCGTAGAGAACTATGCCGAGCTGAAAGAAGATTTGATTGCCAAAGGTTACGTGTTTACCTCGCAAACCGACACTGAAGTCGTCGCTCATCTGATTAACGATATCTATAAAGAGACGCCTGACTTACTAGAAGCCGTTCGCGCTGTTATTCCCCTATTACATGGCGCATTTGCCCTTGGTGTTATCCATGTTGATTGCCCAGAAGAGCTCATTACAGTACGTTTAGGCTCTCCTTTGGTGATTGGCGTAGGTATTGGCGAAAACTTTATCGCCTCCGATCAATTAGCACTGTTACCAGTCACCAATCGCTTTATGTATCTTGAAGAAGGCGATATTGCCAAATTGACGCGTAATCGTATTCAGATTTATGCTGATGGTGTCGAGGTTACACGTCAAATACATGAAATTGACGCCGCACAACACAATGTGGACAAGGGCGAATTTAAGCATTATATGCTCAAAGAAATCTACGAGCAGCCCGATGCGGTCGCTCGTACTATCGAGATGGCATTAGATCGCGATGAGCCCTCTAAACTGCGCGATGATTTCTTGCAACGTCATGAAGCACAATTAAAAGGTATTAAGTACGTACAAGTGATCGCTTGTGGTACCAGCTATCATTCAGGTCTGGTCGCAAAATACTGGTTTGAGAGTCTTATTCGTGTACCTTGTTCGGTTGAGGTTGCCAGTGAGTTTCGTTATCGCAATCCAGTCGTGATCGATAACTCCTTAGTGATTTGTATTTCTCAATCGGGCGAGACTGCTGACACTTTATCTGCGCTACGTGATATTCAAAAACAGTCGCCTGTTGGGCTGGTTAGTTTGGCATTGTGTAATGTGCCGACCTCATCATTGGTACGTGAAACAGATATCTTCTTACCAACGCTTGCGGGTCCCGAGATCGGCGTGGCGTCTACCAAAGCTTTTACCACTCAGCTCGCTGCCTTGATGTTATTGTTATTAAAGGTAGGCGTCATCCAGCAGCGCATGACTGACGAAAACTTGAGTACGCTGATTGGTGAGTTACAACAGCTACCCAATCAGCTCCATGCCAGCTTACGCTTAGACGCGCCTATCAAGGTCATGAGTGAACATTTTGAATACAAAAAGAGCTGCTTGTTCCTAGGTCGTGGTTTACAGTTCCCAATCGCATTAGAAGGCGCATTAAAGCTTAAAGAAATCTCTTATATTCACGCCGAAGGCTATGCGGCAGGCGAGCTTAAGCATGGACCATTAGCTTTGGTGGATAAAGATATGCCTATCGTGGTGCTAGCACCTAAAGACAGTATGTTTGATAAGCTAAAAGCCAATATGCAAGAAGTGCATGCACGTCATGGTGAGCTTTTTGTATTTGCGAGTGAATCCAGTCAAATGGTCGCCGAAGATAGATTGCACGTGGTCTATGTGCCTGATGTTTGCGAGACGCTTGCACCGATTGTTTATAGCGTGCCAGTACAGTTGTTGTCATACCATGTGGCGGTGATGCGTGGTACGGATGTCGATCAGCCACGTAACTTGGCAAAATCAGTAACAGTTGAATAATGTTTACTATTTTTTATAGATGTTTGTAGGCGAGTACTTTATATATACCTATCATACTATTGTGTGATACTAAATCCTTTGCTATCTTATATTAAAGAGATGGCGAAGGATTTTTTTATGAGCAGTAATATTTATAACCAATCAAAGCAGCCCTTTATAAAGAAAGTAACATCCTACGACGGTTAATAAAACAGCAAAACATTTCTTCAACAGCTCTGGCGATAGTATATGAGCGACTTTTGCACCTAGCTTAGCAGTGAAAAAACTCATAATGCTAATCCCTAAAAAGGCATAAATGTGCACAAAGCCAATCGTATTGGGGACGTTTATATCCTCCTGCATCCCAAAAATCATAAAGCCTAAAGCGCCGGCAATGGCGATAGGCAAACCACACGCCGCTGAGGTGCCAACTGCTTTTTGCATGACCACCCCATAACGCGTGAGATAAGGTACTGTTAAGCTGCCGCCGCCGATACCAAAAATGGCAGAAGCGATACCGATAATTCCACCTGCTGCTAATTGCTTAGGTTTTGAAGGAAGTGCTGTATTAGCATTGCTAGTATCACCAGCATTGGTAGCATTGCTATCTACCGTCCTTTTGCCACCCATAAACATCTTATAGGCGACCCACAACAAAAATACACCAACGATGAGCTGAAGATACAGCCCAGATATCTGTCCTGCAATGCCTGCCCCTAAAAAACAACCAACCGCTAAGCCTGGTGCCAGATTTTTAAAAACAGGCCACATGACGGCGCCTTTTTTATTGTGTGCCATCAACGAGCTGATAGACGTGACAATAATGGTTGCCAGTGAAGTGCCTAAAGCCAGATGCATGATATTATCAGGACTGTAACCCATTTGGGTAAAGACGATAAATAACAATGGCACGATAATCGTTCCGCCGCCAACGCCAAAAAGCCCTGCCGCAAATCCTGCTAGAGCGCCTATTACTAAAAAAATGATTAATTCCACAGGATAGTTACTTCTCGTTTAAATGATTGGTTAAAGAGTTATTTCTGTTAAATGGCAATTTTTTAACGCTTTTCATGACTCAAGCGATTTCTACTTGACCGACTTGATGATAAGAACGATTAAAATAGACCAAACTTTCATTAGTTCCATCTTGTTGCTCGCTTTTTTGATCGCCATGCCTGACGGCGACCACACGACACATAAAGATACTATGCGTACCAACCTCTTGAATTTGCTCGATCTCACAATCAAAATTCACCAGTGCATCCTCTAACACAGGTGCACCGGTTTGTAATTGCGTCCAAGAACCGTATTCGAATCGCTCTTCTGAACTCAATTTGGAGGCAAATGCATTGGATATTTGCTCATGCTGTGCGCCCAACACATTGACACTTAGGATTTTATTGTCAATAAAATGGGCATGTGAGCGCGAGCTATGATTCATGCAAACCAGCAACGTAGGCGGCGTATCTGTAACGCTACATACCGCAGAGGCGGTAAATCCGTGCATACCAGACGGACCTTCTGTAGTAACAACATTAACCGCAGTTGTTAATAAAGACATGGCGTCTCTAAAATCAGTTGCTTCAATCATATCTTTCATCCTTGCTACATTCCCAAATTTGAGCTTAGTAAGTATTGGCACGTACTGATACTTACTTATAAATACTAGGCTATCAGTTCTTTACGAACGATTGCTGCGCCTGCGCTTAAAGCCGCAAGCTTACCGCGGGCTACTTGGCGAGACAACGGTGCCATGCCACAGTTAGTCGACGGATAGAGCTTGTCCGCATCGACAAATTGCAGGGCTTTACGTAGCGTATTGGCCACTTCTTCAGGGGTCTCAATAGTATTGGTTGCCACATCAATCGCACCGATCATCACTTTTTTACCACGGATCAATTCTATTAAATCCATTGGAACATGTGAGTTTTGACATTCAAGTGAGACAATATCAATATTAGACTGTTGCAGTTTAGGAAAGGCTTGCTCATATTGACGCCACTCTGAACCCAATGTCTTTTTCCAATCGGTGTTGGCTTTAATACCATAGCCGTAGCAAATATGCACTGCCGTTTCACATTTTAGACCTTCGATGGCACGCTCTAACGTGGCGATACCCCAGTCATTGACGTCATCAAAGAACACGTTAAATGCCGGCTCATCAAATTGAATAATATCCACACCCGCCGCTTCCAATTCTCTCGCTTCCTGATTCAGAATTTTAGCAAATTCCCAAGCCAATTTTTCACGGCTTTTATAGTGATTATCATATAACGTATCAATCATCGTCATCGGGCCGGGCAACGCCCATTTAATCGGCTGATTGGTTTGCTGACGTAAAAACTTAGCATCTTCAACGAATACTGGTTTTTGACGGCTCACCGCGCCAACGACTGACGGCACGCTGGCATCGTAGCGATCACGAATTTTAACCGTTTTACGCTTCTCAAAATCTACGCCATCAAGATGTTCAATAAATGTGGTCACAAAATGCTGACGGGTCTGCTCGCCATCACTGACGATATCAATGCCTGCATGCAGTTGTTCCTGCAATGTCAAACGCAGCGCATCTTGCTTGGCTTCAATCAATTGCTCACCCTCTAATGCCCAAGGTGACCAAATTTTCTCAGGTTCTGCCAGCCAAGAGGGTTTTGGTAAGCTGCCCGCGGTTGAGGTCGGTAATAATATTGGTGTCGGTGATAATGTTGTCATGTGATTCATCTTCTTATTAATTTGTATTCTATATTTCGGCTAGTTAAGCAGCGTATTTTTTAACAGTGTGGTTGGTCACCACATAGCTTGCAGCCCACTCTTCAAGAATGGCTTGGTATGGCTTGATGAACTGTTCTTCCGTAAATTTGCCTTGCGTCACCGCCATCTGGCTGCGCTCTTCACGGTCATACACAATTTGAGTCAATGAATAATCTTGGTACTTTAAGCTTGGCTGATACACTTGAGCCGCTGTAGAATTGGCATTGTAAATCTCAGGCCGATAGATCTTTTGGAAAGTTTCCATAGTGCTAATAGCACTGATTAGCTCAAAATCGGTGTAATCACTCAGCAAGTCACCCGCAAAATAAAACGCTAAAGGTGCAGCACTATCTGCAGGCATGAAGTAGCGAACTGTTAAGCCCATTTTGTGAAAATAATCATCGGTTAATGAATACTCATCCTGTCGGTATTCAACCCCTAATACCGGATGCTGATTGGCAGTACGGTGATAAGCTTTACTGGTTGACACGCTGAGGCAAATCACTGGTTGTTTATTAAAGTTGGCTTTATAAGCCTCTGAGCTCAATAAGTATTGAAACAGTTTGCCGTGTAAATCACCAAAATCTTCTGGCGGTGGAGATGATGGATTTTTATCGAAATGTTCTAACAGTACGACGCTAAAATCATAGTCGCGTACATAGGAGGAGAAACTGTTGCCGATCATACCGTCAATACACTTATTTTCTTTATGGTCAATAATTGTTGTTTTTAGCATCTCGATGATAGGGAATTCATTACCATCGCCTTCAATATCCATGTTTGCAGAAATAATATCAACATCAACAGAATAGCGGTCTGCAGTCGGATTATCCGAATGCGCCAAGGCGTTGAAGCGATTATTGATCATTCTTAACGTTTTGCGTAAGTTCTCTTGACGATGCTCGCCACGAGCCAAATTCGCAAAGTTAGTCGTTAGACGTGTGCTGTCTGCAGGATGATAGTTTTCATCAAAACGTATGCGCTTAATTGAACAGGTGAATTCTTTACTCATGGTGATTCGCTACCTTCATCTAATCTCGTTATCTGAGATAAAACCAAATTTGTGTATGAGGTAATCATACCTAAACCAAACCATGAATAAAAACGATGTAATCTAATTTAAAGATGAGTAAGATTCATGTTATTAAGTTGTTGGTAGGAAAGAGGATGAGATAGCGAAGAATTCATAACCAGAGAAATCAAAAAAACCTCTTTTGTGAACTGACCCCCATAAGTTGGACACAACTTATGGGGTATTTTTATGCGTTACACACTAGACTTCAAGATCGAAGTCATCGCATACTATCGGCAAGGACATACCGGACTTGCCACAAGTGAGAAGTTTAAAGTAGATTCGAAA
>NZ_NEXU01000124.1:0-16048 GCF_002224105.1 Psychrobacter sp. DAB_AL32B
CAGCAGGCATTTAATCTAAATGGCAGTTACACAGAATCTGGGATGGGCTCGAGTTGGATAGCATTTTAGCAAAGTAGTTTTACAAAAAAGCTATGAAATCTCTCTCACACATTAAAGTCAGATACTTTTTTAAAACCATGTAATGCCATATTTTCCAAAACCCTCTTTCAACCTTACACCTACGTCAGCTTATAGTAACCAGTTGCGTCTATAGCTTTTCTTTATTATTTAGATTGGTTACTCTAAACCAATCTCATCATATTGATCCTTAATTTTATTTTTGGCCTTGCCATTACCATTACTTATATTTATAGGATATTTTCATGCGCTTGACTCATTTGTCCACTTTATCTTTATTGACGGCAGCCATTGGTTTAAGTCTGGCCAGCACCGCTCAAGCTGCCAAGCCAGACGCACCAAACTTATCTAATGCTCAATTTCAACAGTGTCTCGATGGTTTAAAAAACTCCAGTAAATTTCGCGGTGTCGATAGCTTTACTTTTAACAACTATCGACCGACACAGCCTGATCCTAGTGTGATTCAATCATTAAACTATCAACCCGAGTTTCAAAAAGATGTGTGGGATTATCTGTCATCACTCGTTGATACGGAACGAGTAGAAGACGGTATCCGTGCCAAACGTCAGTGGGCAGATACCTTGCGTCAAATTGAATCACGCTATGGCGTCAAACCTGAGCACGTATTAGGCGTTTGGGGCGTGGAATCTAACTTTGGTAAGACATTGGGCAAAAAACCTTTATTTGAATCATTAGCGACACTCTCTTGCTTTGACCGTCGTCAAAGCTACTTCCAAGGTGAGTATGCCAATGCCCTAAAAATTGTGCAAAATGGTGATATTGCACCAAGTGATATGACAGGCTCATGGGCAGGTGCCTTTGGGCAGACGCAGTTTATGCCGAGCACTTTTTTAGAGTTGGCTGTCGACTTCGATGGTGATGGTCGTCGTGACTTGGTCAATAGTGTCCCTGATGCACTCGCCTCTACGGCGAACTTCTTGGATAAACGTGGCTACCGCTCAGGTGAGCCATGGGGTTATGAAGTCAAGCTACCTAGCGGGTTTTGGGCAGCGTCCAACCGTAAAGATAAAAAGTCTATCAGCCACTGGCGCAATCAAGGCTTAACCCTTGCTAATGGTAGCTCATTACCTTCTAACTTAAGCAGTGCAGGATTATTATTACCAGCTGGTAAAGACGGTCCCGCGTTTTTAGTCGGTAAAAACTTTGATACTTTTTATTCCTACAATGCATCAGAAAGCTATGCACTAGCTATTGCTCATTTATCGGATCTGATTACTAAAGAAAATAGCAGTAAAACCGACTTTATCACGGCTTGGCCGACAGATGATCCTGGTATTGGTCGCCAAGAATCCAGAGATATTCAGCAAGCACTATTGAATGCTGGCTACGATATCGGTGAGGTTGATGGCATCATAGGTGATAATACCCGCACTGCGATCATGCAATATCAATCTAGTCGCGGCATATTCCCTGCTGATGGACGCGCAGGACAGAAATTTCACCGCTTAATCGTTGGGAACTCTGCTCCTAGTAGCTCTAATTCTGGTAACCAATATGGCAATCCATATGGACAACCAGTAAACACTCGTCCTTTAAATCCAGCGCCTGCAGACCGCATGGGTCAGCTGATTCAACAACAAAGCAGCGCACCGAACAGCTATTCATCTCAACCATCAACGCGACCAACAGTCGTTACGCCATCGACATCAAGCAACACGCGCTATCGCCGTGTGACTGGGGCTGATGGTGGTGTGAAGCTCGTGCGTGTTGATGAAGGCTCATAATTAGATAATATCTTTAAATTATTACTAAAAATAAAAAGCCACGCTAAATAGCGTGGCTTTTTTTATCATTTCAGCTCTAAAATTATTTAAGACTTAGCACAGTTTATATAGTAGCCATACTTATACCGCTACCTTTAGACATTAAATGATAGGTGGTGGATTGGGTTGACCATTTTCACCATCCCAGTTTTCACGGGCTTTATCATCTAAGTCAGCAGGGGTTTTTGGCTCCCATTTGCCATTTTCTTTCCATGTCTTATCGCCCCAATCCGCATCTTCTTCTTTTCTATCTAAATCCTTATAGGCTTGGGTAGGATCAATGCCGCGGCGCTTCATATCTGCTACTTGTTCTTCTAGCGTATGAAACTGGTTTGCCGCGTGCATGGTTTCTTCTAAGCTATTTAATTCATTCTTTAGTGCATCATTTTTAGCATTACTCATTGTCTACTCTCCCTAATTATTCAGTATTATTATGTGCTTATCCTATTTATTATCACCGGTCTTAAATATATTCACAACCGTTGCGACGTATACTTTGTATTACAAAACGTAGCCATAGCCCAAAAGTTATCAGCATAGAACAAAACCATAAATATGCATATCATCATAATCGTAAACATAGACATAAACATAAACATAAAATTTATGAGCAAAACAATTGACGATATAAGCTAGGTCAAGGGTAAATGTCTTGGGTTCTCTGTCGTTGGCTTCTTGTCTACCAACAAGCCTTTTGCATAAAAGGTTAACTTCCAAAGCTCTTGTGTTACCCGAGTGCCATAAGTCGTTAATTGTATCCAATTGGCAGCAACCAATTGACGCTGTAATTGGTTTAAGTCATCTTGAGAAATTTGACAGCGTGATACAGCATGGACGTTTGGCATCTCTCTCTTGATATCCGGCTCAGCTCTGGTTGCGACTAAACGATTGATAGCGCTTTGTAAACCATAGCTTGAAAAAGTAGCCGGTATCTTTATTAGAGCGATTAACACCTCTTGCCACGTCAATAACATTGATCTCGTCACGTCCGTTAAGTTGCCACCCTCATAAGCTTGGGCTTTATATTGAATCTCGAAGGTTTCTGTTAATACGATTGGTTTGCTGACACTATCAGCCATCAGATGATTAGGGACGACAGAATCAGCTTGCTTAGTAACTTTGCTAGCAGATAAGATATTAGCCGCTTCTTCAGAAACAGCTGGTTTATTAGATTTCATCAATGCTTCGTCACCAACTCTTACCCAGCCATCACTTACTTCATGATTGGCAACCATCTTATAGTAAGCCTGAACCAGTAATGATTCGATGTCATTTTCTGTTTCATAATAATAAATTTTATCGGCTTTCTTGATAACGGTACTGGTAAACTCATTCAATTGCCGACTAATAATGGCATCGCTATGATGCTTCTTAACCAATATCAGTAAAGGCTTGAGCTTAGCTTTGGCATTTAAATAACTCAAATGCATTTGACTCACACCGGTATTTTGCGCAGTACCATAGCTATCACCAATAATCATCAACGCATAATCACAAGCATCAATACATTGGCGACCATATAGCGACGCTTTTGGTAATTTACTAGAAACGTCATAGGTTAAAAAGGCACGCGCTTGAAAAAACACCGCAACACTATCCAAGACCAACAACTGGTCGTTGTCAGCGCATATGACGTGAATATGATAGCGACGGTTTGGCACACTCACCTCTAAGCTTAGTTAGGTAGTCACATAAATTGATATAGAATAAGACACAATTTAAATATTCTGCTTAGCAAATACTAGCCTAGCATAATCTTGCTGAAATGCGTTCAGTTTATTTCTAATACCACTAACGTAATACGGGATTATAACAGCTGTATTCATATTAATCATGTCGACAGTCCACACTAAGATTGAGAGGGAGTTAATATTTAGAGGAAACATAATATTGTAAATGTGTTTCCTCGCCAAGTAAGCGCCGTATCAATAAAGCCAGTTTTTGATCACACTTAGTCGCATAAAAGGTCAACGGCAGCTGAGTATTTATCATCGTTGTACCATTACTCTCTAGAGCATTCTCGTTCAAACTGTCTGTAGGCAACGCTGATAGCTGGTTTGCCAGCAGTAATTGCTTGACGCGCTCAGCGATCGCCTGCCCTGAATCGACAACGTCCATCGACAGCTGATGCTCTGCAATTTCTTGCAATAAAAAAGACTTAAAAAACGGATAATGAGTACAACCTAGCACCAACTGATCTACCCCATCTTCAGCAAATACTTGTAATTGCTGGCGTAGACGCTGAGCAGTTTCACTATCCTCTGGCATACCCAACTCTACCCAAGGTACCAATTGCGGATCGAAATACTTGGTGACGATGGTAGCGTTAGGACTGGCAATACTAGTGATAACGTCATTAAGTAACGCACCGTTTAAAGTCGCTTTGGTTGCCAGTACTGCGACATGACCACTTTTACTCGCCAATACCGCAGGCTTTAGTGCTGGTACCAAACCCACAATAGGCAGCTGCGGATAATAGTCTCTTGCGGTTTCTAGCGCATAAGCAGAGGCGCTATTACAAGCAATAACGATGAGCTTACAACCTTGTTGATACAGCCATTCTACCGCTGCCAGTGTCAACGCTTTGATATCTTCACTATCACGATTGCCATATGGCACATGTAAGGTATCAGCATAATAAACGTAGCGCTCATTCGGCAACTGCTGGGCTAAATGCAGATAAACAGACAGACCGCCAATCCCAGAATCAAATAAACCAATTGGAGCATTACGGTCTTTATTAACCGTCTTTTTCGTCACGTCGCTATTGATTACCGTTTTTTCAACAGTATCACCATCAGAGACTATTGAACGTATATCGATCATACTAGCCACTGTATTTGCGGCAATTTTCATTTTTATTTTACCGCCGTTTTCATATAAATATTGTCCTACTCATACTACTGATAAAGGTGTCACTTATTGAAAGGCTAGAAACTTAAACGCTAGAAACGTGAATATTAGAAACTTGAATAAATGGCATTAATGAACAAAGCCTTATTTTCATCCAGCTGGCATCGATAACTGATAAGATTTACCCCCACTTTGCAGGGTTAGTATCGTCTCACCATCGCGCTCTGTCAATTCGCCAATATCGGTCAAATGATAAAATGCATTACGACCAATAAGCGCCGTTAAACCATTTCGAACTGTCATATAAGGACGTATTTGCGCCTCGGTTTCTGAGCGCTTGTTTTCTTCATGATTGTTTTCTTCATGGCTATTAGCATTATTAGTTTCACTATTACCGTCAGCTATATAATTATTTAAGCTGATAGGATGCTCATCATCTAAACGTACTACATCACCAGTGGTCGTCGTAAATTCCAACCAACTGGTATCATTTTCATTAACGATACCAACATCATTGATGAGTAGCGGTGCATCTTCGACTTGAATACGAAGTTTTTGTGCGGGGGTCTTCAAAAAATACTCAACGGTGCCATTATTCTCTTCTTTCCATAAAATAGTGGCAAACAAATTGACTAATGACTCTCGGGTCATATGCCCCCCTTCATGCCACCATTCACCATTGGCCTTGATAATCAAATCCATATCAGCAACTTGTTCAGGGTGCCATTTTTCTAGTGGTGGTATGGCGCGTCCTTCGCGTGTTCCTGCTGCAGACTTAAAATATTGGCTAAGAGCATCCACATTATTTAGCTCAGACAGCATGTCGCTTGGGGCTTCAGTACCATATTTACTAGCCGCATTGACGCTTTTATTATTGTCATTCATCGCAGAATCCTTTACGTAGTAATCAAAGTTTGGCAAATCTGTTATTACTATAAATTTTAGTTTCGGGTATGATGAAACAACATCGTCATTACGCCCTCACTACATCCACATTACCTTAACACTGATGGCTATAAATGCGTATCGTGTTTGTGGGACTTTTCTTTTATAATAAGTAATGATTTCTTATTTAAAATGGTCTAGTGGGTATCGTGTTAATGACACATTTTACGTTATGTATTGAGATTTTTTAAGAAAATCCTTTCACAATAACGTCGTCAACTGATGTCGCAAAGACCATTTTTATCGGGCAGCCATATGTCTGAGTAAAGTTAGCGCTGCAAACCTTATTATTCACTTGTTAAGCTAATGATGCCCTGAGATAAGCCACTAAAAGTTTAGGAGTAGGTATGCAAGAGCAAGACAATCAAATGCCAGTCATTGATGGTGACACTGTGACTACTGATACACCAGTAGCGACAGAGATGGCAAATCTAGAGACAGCAGAGCCAGTAGCTGTGATAGCAGAAGTGCCAGCTGAAGAGCTTGCCGTGAAAGAACCGGCTGCTGAGACAGTAGCGATAGAAAAAAAACCTGAGCCCGTAGTAGAGCCTGTGGTGGCGGAACCCGAGGTTGAACGCGAATCGATGGAGTTTGATGTCATCATCGTGGGTGGTGGACCTGCCGGTCTCTCTGCTGCCATCCGTCTACGCCAGCTTGCTATCGCAGCAGGCAACGACGAATTCATGGTCGCTGTGGTCGAAAAAGGCTCGGAGTTTGGTGCTCATATCTTATCCGGTGCCGTTATGGAACCGCGAGCCTTAGACGAGCTGATACCTGATTGGAAAGCCAAAGGCGCACCGCTCAATGTCCCAGTGATTGAAGATCGCGTGTACATGTTAAGATCAGCGACTAAATCAACCAAGCTTATGGACTCCATTATTCCAGCCAGCTTGCACAACGAAGGCAATTATATTGCATCATTGGGTAATGTCGTTCGCTGGTTAGCGGTTCAAGCCGAAGAGCTAGAAGTCATGATGTTCCCAGGCTTCCCTGCCGCCGACATCTTATATAACGATGATGGCTCAGTGAAAGGGGTATTGACTGGCGATATGGGTGTAGCGGCAAGTGGCGATGCCAAGCCAAGCTTTGAGCCCGGCTATGAGCTACTAGCCAAATATACTATCTTTGCCGAAGGCTCTCGTGGTCACTTAGGCAAGCGCCTAATCAGCCGCTTTAACCTTGATAAAGATTGCGATCCCCAACATTACGCTATCGGCATTAAAGAGCTGTGGGACATTAAGCCCGAAAAGCACGAGCAAGGCGTCGTCATGCATGGCTCAGGTTGGCCATTAAGCGATACCGGATCTTCTGGTGGCTGGTGGCTGTACTTCGATGAAAACAACCAAGTTAGCTTTGGCGTTGTTATTGATCTTTCTTACTCTAACCCTTACATGTCACCGTTTGATGAATTACAGCGTTTAAAATTACATCCGGTTATTCGCAACATTTTAGAAGGTGGCAAACGTCTTTCTTATGGGGCGCGCTCACTCACTAAAGGTGGCCTTAACTCTTTACCAAAATTCACCTTCCCAGGTGGTGTGTTGGTAGGTGACGACGCTGGGTTCTTAAACTCTGCCAAAATCAAAGGCACGCATACTTCAATAAAGTCAGGCATGTTAGCAGCCGAAGCGATCTTTGAAGCACTACAAGCCGACCGCCAACATGACGAAGTAGTGACCTTCACTACTATGTATAAAGAATCTTGGTTATATCAAGATAATTATGAAGCGCGTAACTTTGCCCCAGCTATGCATCGCATGGGTCAATGGATGGGTGGCGCTTTCAACTTTATCGAACAAAACTTGATGGGCGGCAAAATGCCGTTGACCATTCATGATAACTTATATGATTATGACCAGTTAGAGCGCGCAGAGCACGCCTATCAGCCAGAATATCCTAAGCCTGACGGTAAGCTGACGTTTGATAAGTTATCGTCGGTATTTATTTCAAATACCAACCATGCTGAAGATCAACCAACGCATTTAAAAATGACCGATTCTACCGTTCCTATTTCAATTAACCTACCATTATATGCTGAGCCAGCACGTTTATTCTGTCCAGCTGGTGTTTATGAAGTGGTGAAAGATGCTGAAGGAGCCAAGTTTGTCATCAATGCGCAGAACTGTGTGCATTGTAAAACTTGTGACATCAAAGATCCTTCGCAAAACATCACTTGGGTAACGCCAGAAGGCGGCGGTGGTCCTAATTATCCAAACATGTAAAACATGATTTAGATAGTTATTTTTTAAGAAAACGCTTCTTTTAAGAAAAAGCTCCAAAAAAAACCGCCCTTAGCAATAAGGGCGGTTTTTATTTATATAAAATTTATAACAGCTTATTTTAATTTATTTTTTAATCAGGCTGTTAATCGCTCCATGCATCACGATTGGCTTCGTCTTTAAGCTTCACAAAATCATCGGGATTGAATTTAATTTGCTCACCCGTTTTGCCCTCTTTGATTTGACGCTCATAGTCACGTAATATTCTCAGTGCTACCGGTGACAAGATGAGAATAGCCGTCAAGTTGACCAATGCCATTAGACCCATTGATAAGTCAGCAAAGTTCCAGATAGTAGGAAGACTTGCGATGGCACCGATGAATACCATGCCAAGCACCATAAAGCGGAATATCATGATCATCACTTTGGCGTTTTTGGCACCAGAGATAAATTCAAGATTTGACTCGCCATAACTATAATTGGCAATGATAGAAGTAAACGAAAAGAAGAAAATAGCAATCGCAACGAAGATAACGCCCATATCACCCACATACTGCGACAATGCTAACTGCGTCAACTGAATACCTTCTTGTTCAACACTAGGGTCAACCACACCAGAGAGAATAATAATGGCGGCGGTCGCTGTACAGATAACCAATGTATCCATAAACACACCCAGCATCTGCATAAATCCTTGCACCGCTGGATGATCAGGATAGCTTTTTGCTGTTGCTGCGGCATTAGGCGCTGATCCCATACCTGCTTCGTTCGAGAATAGACCACGCTTAATACCATTAATCATCGCTTGCGCGATACCATAACCAATCACACCGCCCGCCGCTTGCTCAAAGCCAAATGCTGATTTTACAATCAATACAATCGCTGCTGGGAATTCACTAAAATTGGTAACAATAATATATAGCGCCAATAAAATATAGAGAATCGCCATCACTGGTACGACTTTACCTGCGATACGCGCAACCGAACGTAAGCCACCGAACACTACTGGTGCCACCAGCGCTACCAATACTAAGCCTGTCATCCATGTTGGAATACCAAACGCTTCATTGGTCGCCTGTGCAATGGTGTTTGACTGCACACCGTTGAATGCCAAGCCAAAAGCAACCAGCAAACAAAGCGAGAAAAATATCGCAAGCCAGCGCTTACCCAAGCCTTTTTCAATATAATAAGCCGGTCCACCGCGATACACATTATCGGTATGCGGCACTTTATATGCCTGAGCTAAAGTGGATTCAATGAAACTGGTCGACATGCCGACGATTGCCGTCATCCACATCCAAAATACGGCCCCAGGACCACCAAGATAAATAGCAATTGCAACCCCCGCTAAGTTACCAGTACCAACACGCGCCGCAAGCGAGGTCATCAATGCCTCAAATGAGCTGATGCCACCATCTTTACGCCCTTGGTTGGAAGTACGCAATAACGCCCACATATGCCCAAAGTGACGAAACTGGATAAAACGCGTCGCAACGGTAAAATAAAGACCCGCGCCAATCAAGACGAACATCAGTAGTCCATACCATGGATTGCTGGCGATCAGCCAATCATTATTGCCCCAAATTATACTAACACCATAACTAACGATGCTATCAAACCAACCTATTAGCCCCTCGCCCATAGTACCTTCCCCTCACTTACATTTTATGCTTTTAGCATATTTTATAGATTGATATGATTAACGATTTATTTGCATTTTCAACATTTCAATGACGCTTATTAAGATCACTGACTATCTATAACCATTTAATATCTGCTCAATATAGTGGCAAAGTAAATCACCAATATCGTGGTGCAACATTTTAACTGACTACCATGATATTTGATGCTATTTAACTGTTTCAAACCTGCATTTTTATCAATACATATTTCTAAACTTTTGAAAGGTTTTGCATTAAATAATAAAAAATTATTTTTATGAGTAATTATTTATAAAAAACTTTTAAGACTGGATTTTATATATTAATTTCAGATTTTATTTATATAAACGCTATTTAAATATAAACAACCTGTGTCATCACACTTGTTAATCAGTTTATTAATAATATTTCTGAAATAAATGCTCTTTAATACTAATAAATCTTAATAGGTCTATAAAATTAAATCCTTAGTATAAATAAGGTCTTGGCATGTTATCCTAGTAACATTGGTTGCTTTAACAACTTTTACTAACATAAGTCAGCCATAGTTTCTACGAAGCAAATATTTAGTTACATAAAGTAAATTAAATTTATTTATTGTTAATTAGGTCAATATTGTATATATTCCTAATAAGTTCACAAATATCCCTTGCAATACTGATAGGCATGAATAAAAATTTTAAGTACTAAAAAAACTTCATCAGGAAGATGAAGATAATAATAAGACAGAGGATTGTCAGCCAACACCGACCCTCCTCCATGAATATCCATATTCACCTACTATAAATTTAATCAAGCCATAACCAATACACCTTGTTAGATATTTCGGTTGTAGGCGATTAATACCATTAATTTACAGTGCAATTTTTAGTAATACTAAGCAAATCAACATCAATTTTTGTATCAATTTTACTGGTAAAAATTTGCTTATGTGTTTGATAACTTTGGGTTACTTATACTGACAAGTCAGGCTCAAATTAGTAACCTTATTTTTATGTTAGGCAAAAGGAGTTGTCCTATGGAGAACCACAACGATTCATCAGGTTATTGGCGCGCCAATCTCCGTCTCATTAAAGTTAGCCTCGTCATTTGGGCTTTAGTCTCTTATGGTTTTGGCATCTTGCTACGTCCATTATTGTCAGGTATTAGGATAGGTGGTACTGATATAAGCTTTTGGTTTGCACAACAAGGTGCCCTTATAGTATTTATCGCCTTAATCTTCTTCTATGCATGGCGCATGAATAAACTCGATAAACAATATGGTGTAGACGAGGAATAGTCCTATGAGTCAATTTACGATTAATATTATTTTTGTAGGTCTATCCTTCGCTTTATACTTCGGTATCGCTTGGTGGGCACGTGCAGGTTCGACTAGTGAGTTCTATGTTGCTGGCGGCGGTGTGCATCCAGTAATGAACGGTATGGCAACGGCTGCTGACTGGATGAGTGCTGCGTCATTTATCTCAATGGCAGGTATTATTGCAACCGGTGGTTATGCTGCATCAACTTATTTGATGGGCTGGACAGGTGGTTATGTACTACTGGCCATGCTCCTAGCACCTTACCTACGTAAATTTGGTAAGTTCACGGTTCCTGATTTCATTGGTGACCGTTTTTATTCTAAGACTGCTGCTATGATTGCAGTTGTCTGTTTGATTATTGCTTCAACCACTTATGTTATCGGTCAGATGACGGGTGCTGGTGTGGCATTCTCACGCTTCTTAGAAGTTGATAACACCACTGGTCTGATTATTGCGGCTGTTGTTGTATTCTTCTACGCAGTACTTGGCGGTATGAAAGGGATTACCTACACGCAGGTTGCGCAGTATGTGGTTCTAATGATCGCTTATACAATTCCTGCAGTCTTTATCTCACTTGAGTTGACGGGCAACCCGATTCCAGGTCTTGGTTTGTTCTCAAACCATGTTGAAGCGGGTATTCCTATCCTAACCAAGCTTGATCAAATCGTCGTCGACTTAGGCTTTACCGCTTATACCGCTGATGTACCGAACAAGCTAAACATGGTTCTATTTACTTTATCACTCATGATTGGTACTGCGGGTTTACCGCACGTTATCATTCGCTTTTTCACCGTTCCTAAAGTCGCTGACGCACGCTGGACAGCTGGTTGGACATTGGTATTTATCTCGCTACTATACTTCACCGCACCTGCGGTAGGTGCTATGGCGCGTCTAAACCTAATCGATACCATTTATCCACAAGGTGTTGATGCACCTGCTATCGAATATGATCAACGTCCAGACTGGATGAGAACATGGGAAGATACCGGTCTTATTAAGTACAACGATCTAAACAACGATGGTCGTATCCAGTTATATGCTGATAGTGGACTTGGTGCAGCAGAGCTTGCATTAGCTACAGCAACCAAAGACGGCGGCGATGTTGCAGCAGCAACGACTACCGTTGAAGAAGCAAAAGCAGAACATGCTTTAGAACGTGATGGTATCTTTGTTGATAGAGGCTGGGCCGGTAACGAGCTTGATGTCAATGCTGATATCTTAGTCTTGGCTAACCCAGAAATTGCACAGCTACCAGGTTGGGTCATTGGTCTTATTGCCGCAGGTGGTTTGGCAGCAGCGCTATCAACAGCAGCTGGCCTACTACTCGCTATTTCATCAGCGATCAGTCATGATTTAATCAAACGTAACCTCAATCCTAATATTACTGATGCAGGCGAGCTAAAAGTGGCGCGTATCACTATGGGTATTGCGATTGTTATTGCTACATGGTTAGGTATTAACCCACCAGGATTTGCTGCACAGGTCGTTGCATTAGCCTTTGGTATTGCGGGTGCCTCACTGTTCCCTGCATTGATGATGGGTATTTTCTCTAAGCGTATTAACAACCTTGGCGCTATCGCTGGTATGTTAACGGGTCTGATTAGTATCTTAGTTTATATCTTTGTCTTCAAAGGTTGGTTCTTCATTACTGGTACTGCCAACTTCCCTGATACTGAAGAATACTGGTTGTTTGGTATCTCGCCACTATCATTTGGCGCGGTTGGTGCATTGCTTAACTTTATCGTAGCATTTGCTGTGTCTTATGCGACTGCTCCACCACCGTTACATATCCAAGAGCTCGTTGAAAGCGTACGTTCTCCACGTGGAGCTGGCGGCGCAATCGACCACTAAGCTAGCAAGTGAAGTATCTGCTCTTTTACGATAATATATCACTCACAGGCAGCAGCTGCTTGTGAGTGATTTTTTTATCCCAATCTGGTAATAGAATATTTTTTAAATGCTATTTATCCAATCATGATAGTTTTATTCATCCCTCTTCAAAGTAAAAATGATGAGAAAGGTGAGCATAACTGCCATAATAAATGCGCTTAAAAAAACTTGAACATGTAATTTTATTTTAATATTGGTATGAAATGCGCTGATGGCGTTAAGGAAAAGTCATATGCTTTTTGAGTTTATCGCTACCATAGCTGCCGGATTTGGCTTAGCTGGAATAGCCCTTGTCATAACTCACCTCAGTAAACTCGCCGGTAAGAAGGCACCAAGATGGCTTATTCCATTATTTGGGGCGATCGGTATCTTTGGCTTTCAAATAAGCCAAGAATACAGCTGGTTTGATCAACAGGTTGCACAACTCCCTGAAGGTGTTCATGTCGTCAAAAAAGTTGAAGAAGGTACTTGGTTTCGCCCGTGGTCATACGTTAAACCACAAACATTGCGCTTTATAGCGGCTGATAGCGGACACGCTCGTGCTAATGCGGATAACCCAGATGTTTATTTGGTCAATTTATATTTGTTTGAGAGACGTAGAAGTGTGCAGCAAGTACCGCAAGTGATTGATTGTGCCGCCCCTGCTCGTGCCGATTATGTGCTACAAGAAAAAGGCAGTAAGCTAACTATTGATGAGCACGTGAAACAAACGACTGCTTGGCGTCCATTAGAGAAAAATGATCCCCTATTTATCAATGTCTGCTTAAGCAAAAAATAAGTGAATAGTAAAGTTAATACTAATTTAACGAGGCGTTTTTCTTATTCTTTAATATTAAAGATATTGTTCTAATAGTAGAAATTAATAACGCTTGGTTATGCTTGTATAAGCATGCTTCGAGTTTGCACCTAACAATAAGCCGGCGCATAGACCACCGAAGTGCGCCGCAAACGAGATACCTTGCTGCGGCATCAAGCCTTGCTTAATGGTGAGCCAATACCCTGCTCCCATCACGATACAAGCTAACAAATAGCCCCAACGTCTTGCGAACACTGCCCCACCTATCATATAGCCGAGCATCGCAAAACATAGCCCTGACGCACCGATATGAATAGATAATGGCGAGGCTATCAACCAAGTCATCATCCCTGAGGCGACAATAAGCTTAAGAATCGTGCGATAAGCATTATTCTCAAATAAGCCAAACAAAAATAAAATCTGTAGTAATACCAAGGTATTGCCTAGCAAATGGGCAAAGTTACCATGCATTGTCCATGAAGCTAAAACGCCGATCATGCTGCCCACGTCCAATGTACGTGGCACAATACCAAAAACATTCCATATGCCGAAAAATACGGTGTCATTGAGAAAAAACATAATCCACATTGGCAATAAGACAAAAGCATATAAACCAATAACCTGTTTGAGACGGGTAATCACGAGCGTCATCACTTGCTGCCACTGCATCTGTTGTTGTATCCTCTTGATCTGATTAAAAGTATATTAGTGACTTGCAGTCAACATCGTGTTTTGTACTGGTATAAAAGATAACGATGACGCATCCTTATCAGCCGTTAGAACACTATTGGCGTGTAATAGCGAGGTTGAATGATAAGGCACCAATGCCGTCGGTACAAAGCCACGAGCCGCATCGATATGTTTTACCGAATCATCAAAGAAAATATGCGGCGCAAATGTTTTGAGTACCGAAGTTTTCTCAAGCCCTCCTAAAAAAAATGCCATATCAAGATCTACGCCCCAATCACGCAATGTTTTGATAGCTCGCAGATCAGCTGGCGCATTACGTGCTGTTACTAATGCTATCTTCATAGGACAAGAGTCCAAGCTTGCAGGCAGACGCTCTTGCATTTTGGACAGCTTAATCAACAGTTCTGCATACGGACCTTTTTCTATCGGTAAATCGCGCATTTGGGCTTCGCGGTCATGAAAAGCCTGCAACCCTTTTTGCTTATAAAGCAGCTCGCCTGAATCATCAAATAACACCGCATCACCGTCAAAAGCAATGCGTAATTGCTTGGTATCAAGCTCGTAGGTATTGACTGGCGTTGCATCTAATATCGCACAGGCACAAATATCAGCATCGGCGACCTGCTGCGCGTCCTCACGATTGGTCGTCAAAAACAAATCTACATTAAAATCTTTAATATAAGGCGCAACAGCACTGCCTGATATAAAGGCTGAACGTGAAATAGTTAGATCATGCTCACGTATGGCATTGAGCACTTGAATACCGGTATCAGGGCTGCTTTTTGAAACAATGACTACCTCGACTAACGGCGTTTCAATACCTGATGCTGAATCAGAGCAATGCTCACAATAGTTATTTAAATGAAGAAGCGCTTTGATAAGTGGATAGCCTGCGCCAATACTCAGGGGATCATCTTCGCGCTCTGCCATATAATCGCGAAACTCTTTGATCGCCTCGGTAGGTCGCTGCTGCAATAAACCTAACAGATGGTTTTCTGATTCCGATAAATCAAATAAAGCGGTCGCAGAAATTGCGACTATCAAAGTATTACTAAAATCGATTGCCATAATTATTCTACTTAACTATTTTTATGTGAAGATATTATTTATATGAACATGTTATTTATATGGAAATAATACAGAAACAAGGTCTGTAAATAAGGTTTATCGAGTTTACTACATCTCTAAAAATTTATAATTAGGATAAAAGTTATGATAATGTCGTTATACTGTCAAAACCTTATACCTATAGACTTAACCACATAAAAAAATCATATTATCACTACGACAATGTGGCAGAAAAAGTAAAAACTTTAAAGCCTGCCTTACTAATCATGATAAACGTTCTGCGCTCATTATCGATGACATATTTAAAAGCTAACCATGATGCAAAAAAAAGACTGCAAATGCAGTCTTTTTTTATAATCTATATCTTTAAAAACTAATCTGGATTTAGATCATAAACCTAGATATCAATCTGCTAGCCTAAATCAGAACCATCACTCACAACAAAACTAACAATCATAATGACGTGGTATTTATCAATCTTGCCATCAGTGATACCGACTTTTTGTTCTTTTACCCACGCCCCTTGGACGTTATTGATTGTCTTAGCAACTTGAGCAACCCCTTTTTGAATCGCATCTTCGAAACTAGTCTTAGAGGTACTACTCACTTCAATATTTTTTGCAATAGTCATGATATTTTTCTCATCCATGTGATTTTAAAATATACTACTTTTTAAGACAGCGTCATGTTGACTGTACTTATTAAACAAACTGCCTTATTACTATTTTAATAGTATTTCTATAGGCTAGTAACACGCATCTGT
>NZ_NEXU01000125.1:0-11550 GCF_002224105.1 Psychrobacter sp. DAB_AL32B
TCGACCTGAACTTATCCACCGTGCGTTTGTTGATTTTATCAGTACGCGCCTGCACCCGTTTTGGTCATTAAACGTGCCCAAGTTGCGGCTTATAGCACGCCGTATACTTAGTGATGAATTGATAGCGCTACAATTTGAGCCTAACCGTGCCTTTAAACAGCAGGCTTTTAGTTCAAGTCATCGCTCAGGTCATAGTTCGCATGAAGGCTGGCATGGCGGACAGCATATTAATTTAAGCGTACTTATTGATGGTGTCTATCATCAACGTAGCTATTCATTGGTTGGTCTACCGCAGCAGCCATTATGGTGGCATGAGGACAGCGAGCAAAAACCTCATAAAAATAAGGATAACTTTAATAATAATTTAAATAATAGCTTCGATAAAAAGTCGCCAGCGCAAATTGGTACTTCTACTGTGACTATCGCTATTAAACCTCAAGGTCGGGTTTCAGACTACTTAACCAATCACGCAGTACTTGGTACTGTATTTGATAGTAGTTTACCCAGTGGTGAATTTACTCTTGCTCAGGCAAGATTAGGGCAGCAGACAAGCGAAAAGCGATCCCCTATCTCCGTACAAACCTCACTATTATTTATAGCAGGCGGTAGTGGCATTACTCCGATGCTAGGCTTTGTGACACAGGCATTAAAATATGGGCACAAAGTGACATTGTTACATTATAGTCGGATGTCACTAGGAGAAAATCTTTTACGAAAACAATGGCAGCAGTTAGCCACCATCTATCCGAATTTTACTTATCATCTTATTAATACCGAAGACCCCAGCACTTACCTAGCAGGCAGTCGTCATTTAAATGCGGCCAGCCTTCTTGCATTAATCCCATCATTAAAAGCGACATTAAGCACGCTATCAAATGTGTCATTAGCCTCTACATTGGCAGATACACAGATATTTGCCTGTGGTTCGCCAGCGTTATTGGCAGGGCTTTACCGCGCTTGCGATGACATTCATTTGCCACTCGGTAAGCAGCTGCGTGACAACATTATGACAGAAAGCTTTAGCCATACCTTATTGGACATAGATGAAACAGACGGAAAAGCAGTTACTACCGAGGAAAAAACTGTTTATTTACGTGGACGACAACGACAATTTAATAGCAGCACGACATTATTAATGGGCGCTGAGAACGCTGGTATCTGCCTGAACCACGGCTGTAGACAAGGTATCTGTCAGTTATGCCGCTGCAATAAAATTA
This sequence comes from Psychrobacter sp. DAB_AL32B, assembly GCF_002224105.1. Lineage (NCBI taxonomy): Bacteria > Pseudomonadati > Pseudomonadota > Gammaproteobacteria > Moraxellales > Moraxellaceae > Psychrobacter > Psychrobacter sp. DAB_AL32B. Next base: position 1,218 of record NZ_NEXU01000125.1, read on the forward strand.
GCGGTAGGGTCAAAAACATTCAAACAGGCAAGATAAGTAATGATGGCTATGAGTCTATCCAAACCTGCATTAATGTGCCAATGACCGATGTCGTATTAGATATTTAGCAAAATTGTCATGAAAAAAAATCTTTTCATAACCAACTATGATCCAAAGAATATTCATTCTTATGGTGTATTAAAACTTACACCAATAATTAAATCGAACCTTGCAATGATGATTTATTGATACACTTTCGGATAAGGATTATCTATGCGCTTGTTACCCCCTATATTTAAAGCTCAATCTGCGGTGTCTACTCTAACTGCGTTAACCGATGCACAATTCAAGACCACGCGATACCCGACGTTAACGGCTACACCGTTACCAAAAGCGCAGACCGAAGCCCTCGCTAATGAATTGAATGCACTATATCAAAGCGTAGTGGACTCACTAGGCAGCGATGATGCGCGTTATATTCAATGTGTTTATGGGACGGTAGTATATAGCGAGGTAATCTCACGTGCATTACTGGCAGTCGCTGGGCAATTATCATCAAAACGTAGCAAACTTGGCGTTTGGTTACTTGGCACATCCTTGCTGAGCTTTAGTAAAATCTTAAACAATATGGAGCTTGGTCATAACGTCATGCATGGTCAGTATGACTGGATGCAGCATCCACATCTTAACAGCCAAAAATTCGATTGGGATATCGTTTGTCCTGCGCCTCTATGGCAGCATTCGCATAATTATTTGCACCATACTTTTACCAATATTGTCGGCCGCGACCATGACGTCGGCTATCACTTGATTCGAGTTACTGATGAACAGCCTTGGACGCCAAGCGATCGCTATAACTTATTTAAGACGACAATATTGGCATTAGGCTTTGAATGGGCAGTCGCCTTCCACGATATTCAAATCAGTGTTGACGAATACGCAGATTCGGCGCAGCTGACGGACATAATGCAGCCAAAATCGCGCGCGCTATTTGGCAAAATCGCTAGACAAGTGGGTAAAGATTATATTGCTTTCCCTGCGGTGGCAGGTGCGTCACTAGGTTTTGGTAGGGCACTGACGACTCTAAGCGGTAATATCACTGCCAATATTGCGCGTAATCTATGGACATGGGCGGTGATATTTTGTGGTCACTTTACTGATCAGGCGCATATGTATAACCATCTTGACGCCAATGAGAGCAAAGGTGATTGGTACGTGCGTCAAATCCTCGGTTCCAGCAATATTCAGGGTTATAAATGGTTTCACCTTCTAACAGGTAATTTATCGCATCAGATTGAGCACCATATCTTTCCTGATATGCCTGCTAGGCACTATGCGAAGATTGCACCAGCCGTACAAGCCATCTGCGCTAAGTACAATTTAGCCTATAATACTGGGCACTTTAGTACGCAGTTTATGCAAGTACTCGGACGTATTCACTATTTTAGTCAACCAAGTGCCGAAGAATGGCATATTTACACACAATCGATATCAAACAGCAATAATAGCAATAACCATTCTGCCGCTAATAGCGCGACTGATACAGCACCTGCTCCTCACACAACCATATCGGATAAACATGTTAAACGCGGTTTTAGAAGGTTTCTTCCTCAGGTCGTGCGCCAAGCTATGTTTTATGCTTAATTTTTTGTACGTGATGAGATGTTGTGAGCAGCGACAGTAGATTCTTTAAGCTTGAATAGAACCTGTAAAATAAAAGCCTGCTAAAATAAGCTTGTTAAAGATATTAACATTTGCCCTATCTACTCTTACGGTAAATGACTGGATACTCAAATTAAAAAGGCTCACAATAAATAAAGTGGGATAATTTAGTAAGACAACTTAGTAAGATAGCTTAGTATGTACAAATAACTATAAAATCCAATGACGGAGAGTTTTTATGAGTAAAGAAAACGCTAAACAAGATATGACCATTGTTCACGATGCACAAGCAAAACGTTTTGAGACATCAATCGATGGTCATACTGGTTATATCAGCTATCAAGAGCGTAATGATAAATTAGTATACGATCACACCATCGTTCCTCAGGAGCTAGGTGGTCGCGGTGTCGGTTCAGCCTTGGTTAAATATGCTCTGAACTATGCTCGTGAGAATGATAAAAAGGTGGTGCCGCAATGCTCGTTTGTGGCCTCTTATATTGATAAACATCCTGAATATCAAGATTTACTATAAGCTAAGCTTATAAACTGAGTTTTATGACAAGAATTATGATATAAAAGTGAAAGCTATTAATCATTATATTATCGATATATTCTAAGCATTAACGCACCACTGCCCTCCTATTTATCTAATTTTCTTTATTGTATGTTTGCAACCAAATATATAATTAGAGGTTAGAAATAGGTGGGTTTTTTGTCCTATACTGCTTATAGGATTAACAGCAATCGTGTTGCTTATCTTATCGTTAATATCGACTTTTCTATCATCAATCACCATAAATCCATCCACCATAATAATAAAGGATATCACCATGAGTAGTTTATCTGACAAACAAGTAGATCTGCAGCTAGACGAACTGCCCGGCTGGCAACGGGATGGTCATGCTATCGTAAAAACTTATCACTTTAGCGATTTTATCGAGGCCATGAGTTTTATGAATCAAGCAGCTTTTCATGCTGAAGCACTCGAGCATCATCCTGAATGGCGCAATACATACAACGTAGTAGAGGTACGCCTGACTACTGGAGATACGGGCGGCATCACCAGTCATGATATTCGTTTAGCGAAACGTATGGAACACATTGTCCAACCTAAGCGCTTATAAAGACTTACTTAACTGAGTGTGACAAAAGTAGATTAATGACTGGTTATAAACAATCAAAAATTCCATAAATCATACTCATAAAAAAAGTCCTCAATTTGAGGACTTTTTTACCAGCCAGTTTTCTAACTGGCTAAGTTCTTTATATCACAGGTATACTTTTCTATTACATACGGCGAGTAACAAACGCGACGATAAATAGAATTACTGCTAATGCTAACAAGATATAGGCAAAGTTTGCAGATAGTCCAGCGACACCGCCAAACCCTAAGAAACTTGCTAACAATGCGATTACGGCAAAAATAATAGCCCAACGAAACATAATAATTCTCCTCAAATAATCATTGAAAAACCAGATTTTGGGACTAATACTGTAAATACTAATAAATTAGCTGGTGTTAACTTTTACAACAATAGTCTTATCAATCTAATAACTTTACTTTTTGTTTTTAATAGTACTTTTTTAATAGTACTTATAACTGCTTACAAATATAGAGTAGCAATGATTTTCATTAGAAAAGGTTGATTTTGGTAATAATGTCGATAGGTTATGTAAACTTTGTAGCAAATCTTACTATTTCTAGGTTTTTGCTTGGCTTTTCATTACTTATGTGTAGAGATAGTTAGGGTTTACTAGATATCAGCGCTTTTATGAGAAGATCTATTATTAATATAAGCATTTTATCTTACATCAGTTTTTAAAATTTTAGCTCATAAATGGCGTTGGCTGAAGAAAGAAGCACATCTACAAATTAGCATTAAAAAAAGCCAATCGTTTATTAATCTTATTTATTTGTGATAAGGATTTCACAACCGGTACGTCGCAATAAATACACCACACCAAGCATTTAATAAAAATACTTAACAAGGAAAATAACGATGAATACGGATACGTCAAAAAATACCACCTTATCAATTGATGAAAAAGAGAGCAGTAACGAAAAACGACCTTATACGGTGGTTTTATATGGAGCAACAAGTTTTGTTGGACAAATCACTGCCCATTATTTAGCGGAATTTTTATCCAATGCTAAAGATAAAAATTCTGCTGTCACTTGGGCGATAGCCGGTCGTGATGAGGAAAAACTGAATGAGTTGCAGTCTAAACTGGCAAGCAAAGTAGACATTATTATGGCTAATAGTGACGATACCACAAGCCTTGATGAGATGACCAAGCAAACGCAAGTCATTATTTCAACTGTCGGCCCTTACCTTAAATATGGTGAGCCTCTTATTAAGTCTTGTACGGATAATGGTACGGATTATGTCGACCTTACTGGCGAAGCAATATTTATCAAAGATATGATGGACAAGTATCAAGACGCAGCAAAACAAAGTGGCGCTCGTATCGTAAACTCATGTGGTTTCGATTCTATTCCGTCAGACTTAGGTGTCTACTTCACTCAAAAGCAAGCAGAAGAAAAATTTGGCGAAGCTTGCGATGTTATCCATATGCGCGTCAAAGCAGCGAAAGGTGGTCTATCAGGCGGTACAATTGCATCGATGGCAACTATCTTTGAAGAAGTCGGACAAGATAAATCTCGCCGCAAGCAAGTGGCAAACCCTTATTTGCTTAATGACGATAAAGATGCACCAAACGTGCGTCAAGATAATGTCAGCAAACCAGAATACGATAGCGAGCATAAGCGCTGGCTTGCGCCGTTTGTGATGGCAAGCATCAATACTCGTATCGTTCATCGCAGTAATCAATTGCTTGGCTATGAATATGGTCGCGACTTTAAGTATGATGAAGCGATGTGGATGAAAGATGGCGTTAAAGGTAAATTATCGAGCTACGCGATGAGTGCAGGCTTGTTAGGATTTGCTACGGCGATGATGATTAAGCCAAGCCGAGAGTTGCTCTCTAAGCACGTTTTACCTAAATCAGGCTCGGGTCCATCTAAAGAAGAGCAAGAAAACGGCTATTTCGATATTCGCCTCTTTGGACAAACCGCTAAAAAAGATACCATCAATACCAAAGTAACCGGTGACAAAGATCCTGGTTATGGCAGTACTTCACGCATGCTATCACAAGCCGCATTATGCTTAGCGCAAGATATCAGTAAAAAGGAAGTCGGTGGTGGGTTTTGGACGCCAGCCTCTGCGATGGGAGATAAGCTGCTAACACGTCTAGAGGAACATGCTGGTCTTTGTTTCGAAGTTGTGGATAGCTAGAATTAATAATCTATAGAGCAATCTATTCTTAATATTTTAACAACCGTATCTTGGCAACAAGATGCGGTTTTTTAATGCCTAATGGCGATCAAAGATGGCTCGGCTAAATTCTACGCTCCTTATACCCATCAAAAATCAAAGCTGCAAACTGGCGAAGTAACTGTCAAAAAAATGCATTTATCTGAGGTTATGATTCCTCAAACCGTTATTAATAGTAATAACTTAACAGCTAGTGATTATTCAGCAGGTGCTTGTGATTTAGGCGTTGGACAATCAAACGGTCGCTACGGTGTTTCGGGTGCATTGATTGGCAATTATGTTCCTATTGCAGCTGATGTGCCCGTCAACGTCTACATGTACAAGACTGGCAATCCAGTACGCTTGAGCATGCAACAATATGACAATCACTTTGGTGCTAAATTTTCAGCGTCTATTATGAGCGACGTAAAAGAAGCTGAAGCGCTAAACGCACAAGTCGCTATCGCTGAAAAACGCAGCTTAGAGCTGGTAGTATTCGAAACCACACCGTGTCATTCGTCCTGCTAAATACCGGGTTAAAGAAGTTATGACTACACCAGAAGATCAAATAAAACGTATCAATACTGCGGACGGTACAATTATCGTTATCGAAAAAGGCAATGATTCAACACAGTAAAAGCTCTGTTCTATATTCTGATCCGACAAGAATAATACAGTAGTTGCACAAAATCACCTACTAGCATCAGTTCGTTAGATTTTTAATCTATGCACTACATAATTAGTAGCTACTTAGTTGGTATCCTTCTGTTTAGAGTTTATAACTGATTTAGATTGGCTTATAACACTCTTTACCCAAATCGATCATGATAATCGCTTAACGGTTATCATGATTTTATTTTGCCTATAAATTACATGTTAGATATAGTAAATATATATATTCAAAATTCTAAATTAATTTGTGATATATAAAAAACACCAAATAACAGTCAAGTTTAGAACGCTTTAAACTGACATTGTAAGACTATAAATTAAGGAATTAATTCATGAAAAAACGTACTTTACCTTTATCGTTACTTATTGGTGCCGCTCTTGCTATTCCAAGTTTAGCCATGGCAGCGCCTGCTAATAGTGCACCAGTAAATGTGCAAACTGCATCTGCCGACAATACCATTGAAACTGAAGCTCAAAATGCCGATGGTGAACTAAGTGCAAACCAAAATAATCCATTTAAAATTAGTGAAACTCAAACTATTTCAAGAGCAAGTGCTAATAAAAATGCTAGCCAACAACAGATGGCTACTGAACTTCAAGCACAACCAAAAGCCATGCTATTAGAACAACAACCAAAAGCCATGCTATTAGAACAACAGCCAAAAGCCATGCTATTAGAGCAACAGCCAAAAGCCATGCTATTAGAGCAACAGCCAAAAGCCATGCTATTAGAGCAACAGCCAAAAGCCATGCTATTAGAGCAAGAAGCTTTGCTAGACTCAGAAGAAGATTCATCACAGGTCGAAGATACAGCAGCTCTATAGATGATGAGGCTAACAAAATTATTAGCTTTAATCATTTGAAGTAAAGAAGTTAAGTACGTTACCGTATTTCTAGTACACCAACTCTCAGATATATTTCAAATTAAAAAAGGCAGCCTAGTGGCTGCCTTTTTCTATTATCTAATACTTCTGACATCTCTATCAATAGAAATTATTTTTTGGTTTTAGTCACGCCAGCTTCTTTCAATAATGCACCAAGGGTACCCATTTTACTAGGAGTCTCAGCTTTCTCCGCTCGCGGTGCCTTGCTTCGGTTATTGGTATTTTCTTTGTCCTGACGGTTAGCGCGAGGCTTCGACGGGCGCTTGTCAGCTGCTGGATGGCTATTATTTGAACGGTTGCTACGTGGGCGGCTGGCTTTATCTTCATTGCTAGTGCTTGCTGCATTTGACTTCGCTGCTGCACTTGTACGTGCTGGCTTTTCGGCTTCAGGTTTCATACTAAAACCAATACGACCACGTTTTTCGTCAATAGCAATGACACGTACCGAGACGATATCACCTGGTTTGACGCGGTTCATCGGGTCTGCGACAAAGTCATTGGCCATCTGCGAAATATGTACCAAACCATCTTGATGAACACCGACGTCAACGAAGCAACCAAAGGCGGTTACGTTAGTGACTACGCCTTCCAAGGTCATGCCTTCAGTCAAATCTTTAATGCTGTTAACATCATCACGGAAATTGGCCGTCTTAAACTCAGGACGTGGATCACGGGCTGGTTTAGCAAGCTCTTCTATAATGGCTTTAACACTGATGTTATCGTCGTTAGCAGCTAGCGCCGTGGTATCGATACTATTTAACACACCATCATTACCGATGATTTCTGCCAATGCTTTGTTTGTTTGCACAAGCAAGCTATCGACCAGCGCATAGCTTTCTGGATGCACGCCTGTCGCATCAAGTGGATTACTACCACCATGTACACGTAAGAAACCGGCGGCTTGCTCAAATGTCTTAGCACCTAAACGCGGGACATTTTTTAATGACTCACGGCTATCAAAAGCGCCATGCTCTTTGCGATAAGTAACGATTTGCTGAGCAACATTACGATTCAGACCAGCGATATGCGCCAAAATAGCAGGGCTTGCGGTATTCACATCAACACCAACTGCGTTCACGCTATCCTGAGTTACTTTGTCTAGGCTATCTGCTAACTGAGTTTGATTCACGTCATGCTGATATTGACCAACGCCAATGGCTTTTGGATCAACCTTAACCAGCTCTGACAATGGATCTTGTAGACGGCGGGCAATAGAAACCGCGCCGCGTACAGAGACATCCATATTCGCAAGCTCGTCACTAGCCAGCTCACTGGCTGAGTAGACGGATGCGCCCGATTCATTCACGATAACGGCTTTGGCTTTTAGCGCATCATTTGCTGCCAAAATCTCTTTAATCATCGCATCTGTTTCGCGACTCGCCGTACCATTACCAATAGCCACTAAATCAACGTTATAAGTGCTTAGTAGCTCATCAATGACGACTTTCGCTTCATTCATCTTATTATCAGGTGCAAACGGATAGACCGTTGCGACGACAGGCTTATCTTCGCTGTCTAACATGACATGACCTTGGGCATCGACGATGGCCATTTTTACACCATGACGAATACCAGGATCGACACCTAAGATAACTTTGCGACCGGCAGGTGCTGACATTAATAAATGCTGTAAGTTATTAGCAAAAACATCAATAGCATCAGCTTCAGCGGTCAGACGTTTCTCAGTCAATAAACGATGTTCGATATGCGGACGCCATTTGTCTTTCCACAAACTAGTCGCCGCTTCTGTTAAAAACTCACGGCGCTCAGCTGGTGCTTTGGCGTCAACCTCAAAATGCTTAATAACTTTTTCGATAAAAGGTGCATCTTCGCCTTCAATCTTGAGACCCAAGACGTTTTCTTGGCGGCCACGTAGCATCGCTAATAAACGATGGTTCGGTAGACGCGCAAGGCTTTCGCTGTGTTCAAAGTAATCTTTGAACTTCTCCCCAACTTCACGTTTTTCATCACTCGCAACGCTAGAGGTGATAGTGGCTGTCTTAGCAAAACCACTACGCAAATTATCTAGTAAGTCTAGCGCTTGCGTCCATTCATCAACGATGATGGCTTGTACGCCAGCCAATTGCTTATCGATATCGCTAAAGTCGACTTCAATCTCGTTACCGCTATCATCAGAAATGCTAGATGGCGCTTGATAGTCAGCCAATGCCTCTGTTGGGGTAACCTCTTGCGTCAGCACTGCCTGAGCAGCAACGTCGAGACCAGCAGCACGCGCTTTGGCCGCTGGGGAACGGCGACGCGGACGGTAGGGCAAGTAGATGTCTTCGAGCTCAAGTTTAGACGTCGCGTTATCAATACGCGTCTGTAGCTCGTCAGTCAAATTGTCTTGTGTGCTGAGGAGTTCAGTGATTTTGAGGCGACGCGTTGCCATGTCGCGCTCATAATTAAGCGACTTCTCTAAAGCGCGCAGCTGCGCATCGTCGAGGTTTTGGGTTTTTTCTTTGCGGTAACGCGCGATAAACGGCACCGTCGCGCCTTCATCGTAAAGTTTGACAAACGCATTGACTTGAGCAGTCTTAATGCCAAGCGCGCGAGCAAGCTTGTCGTGAATATTCGCGTGTGTGGTTGCATCCAAAACCTGTGCATTTGTCGAGGTTTGAGATGGCGTTAAGGTATCAGTGCTACTCATAGACGTATCAATCGTTGAGAAATGTAGCTTTGCATTATAGCAAAAGCTGCATGAATAAAAATCCTTTTTATATTTTCGTTATTTATCACGTGTTTTATAGCAATAATCTTCTTATAAGCTTATTTCTAGCGCCTTGTTAAACAAACACATACAGCATTTATCCTTATGAGTGATGCATTTATGACTGCAATCTTATACACTAAAGTATCAATAGCATAAATATTGCTAGATGCTACTACATTGAACAAAAGCCTTTAATTTTTATAGATTTTTTTAATAATCAATGGAATGACGCTTAAATAACAACCGTTTTTTATTACGAATGTTTTTTATTGAGAGTTTCTGCTAATAATAATTTTTATAAGAGGATGCCTGTATGACCGATAATAACAGCCCTGATACCTTAACTCAGCGTATTTTAGTCGTCGATGACGATGCACGTCTGCGCTCTTTGTTACAGCGCTTCCTAGAAGATGATGGTTTTGTCGTCCGTACGGCGCACGATGGCAATCAGATGGATAAATTGCTGCAGCGTGAGCTCTTTTCTTTAGTAGTATTGGATTTGATGCTACCAGGCGAAGACGGTATCAGTATCTGTAAGCGTTTGCGAGAAGATAACGGCGATATCCCAATTATCATGCTCACCGCCAAAGGTGGCGACGCGGATCGTATCGCAGGGCTTGAAGCGGGTGCGGATGATTATCTACCGAAGCCGTTTAATCCAAAAGAGCTGTTGGCTCGTATCAAAGCCGTATTACGCCGTCAAAATCGTGAGTTACCTGGTGCGCCAAGTCACCAGCTTGAAGTGGTTGAATTTGGCCCATGGACACTTGATTTATCGACTCGTACGCTTAAACGCGATGGCAATGTTGTTACCTTAACGACTGGTGAATTTTCGGTATTAAAGGCTTTAGTGCAGCATCCACGTGAGCCATTAACTCGTGATAAATTGATGAACCTTGCCCGTGGTCGTGAATGGGGGGCGATGGAGCGCTCTATCGATGTGCAAGTATCACGTTTACGTCGCCTGATTGAGGACAATCCTTCCCAAGCACGCTATATCCAGACTGTCTGGGGTGTAGGCTATGTGTTCGTTCCTGACGAGGCAGAAGTAGAAGCTGCTAAAAGTGAGTCGCTGTAACTTAATAAATTTTCAGTCTCTCTTATAGTAC
>NZ_NEXU01000126.1:0-4163 GCF_002224105.1 Psychrobacter sp. DAB_AL32B
TAGTGTTATAACTATAATTTAAATGCATGCACTGGCAAGATTTTCTAGCGGCCAACCTATTTTTCAGCCAGTAAAATCTGCTGCCAAATCGCCACCTCATCATACATTACATATTCGCGGCGTAGTCCCCAAGGCCCAAACTCAGCATGGCAGGCTCCCATGATATGTACATCTGCGCCAGTTGGTTGTCCAAAATGTCCATAACCTTCATGCTTTCCAGTTAATGACCATCGTATCGCTGCACGAGGTGACATAAGTTTATCTTCTCGTCCAATCTGATGGTGAATCTTAAATTCAGCATTAGGAAATGACGAACGCAATCCTAGCCAAAAAGCATCTACATCACCATGTGATATACCTGAAACACCACCTGGATACTCGCCCAAACAACAACGATCGTACTCATGTGGGATTAGAGCAAACTCTGCATTCATTAAGCGAGTTAGAATATCAGCGTATTTTTCACCCCATAAGTTATCGTTACCGCGACCTAAATAAGGACCATCTTGATCAATATCTGGGGTAAACGGTGATTTGATAATACCAGCTTTCTCTTGCAGCTCAATAACTTCTTGAGCCCTGTCTTTAGGTGTTTGCCCCATTTGGCGAGCGATTGCCCCTTGATCTCTTATCAGCCACTCATCGTCAATCTGGTTGTTTTTTGCATGACAGTCAGCAATGACTCGAAAGCGAAGCTTTTGACCCGTTTCAATATGCGTAGCAGTGGTGATTATACGGTGTGAAGACAGCATGCCAGTCTCTGGCGTACCGCTCCAAATGACATCTTCACCAAGCAAGGTACGGTTAGGAAACTCTGCTAATACATTCATGGTGGCATTTATCACGCCTTGATTTCCGAAGTCTATACCTAACGGCGTTCTAACAACAATATCAGGGGCATAATAGTCATGTAGGGTGTGTAAGCCACGTTTTTCCCAAATTTCATTAGTAATTTTTAATATATAATCTGGAAAATCGCTGAACTTTTCATCGAATCCTTTCATAAATCTCTCTTTATTTAAAGTAAGTATTAGGGCGTGTTGAACATTCACAAATAGATTAAGTTTATTTGTCAAATTGACGATAGCGCGCCTTATTAAATTCGCGCATTCGAGCAAGGACATCTACGCCAACTTGTTTATAAGCATGTAAAATATCCACAAGTACCCAGTTCTCACGAATTAAGCCATCCTCACAACGCCAAAAGTCTAAGCTACGAAGCGTTATTTCTTGTCCTGCAGGGGCAATACCAAGCCATCCATCGTTAGACACGGTCATTGACATTCCGGGCCAAGCTGTGAATGCGACATAGTCCCCTTCAGCAAACAAATAACCATTATCTTCAATAGTTTTACGGTTTGGCATAGCATTTAAGAACGGGATTTGATGCCAGTTGCGAAAACCTGCAATACCTCGACAGGCACCAATACCAGAAGGTCCATACCAACTACAACGAGGATGCCAATATTTTTCTAACTTCATGGCCGAGACACCACCTGTAGAAGACTCGCCTAAACTATTCAACATATCAAGTACCAATTGCTGGCTACGCTGACTGTGCTCAACAGGATAATCTTTTCCTACTAGGTTTCCATCAAGGGTAGCAGGTGCTGATGTGATACCTTCACGTCCAAGGCTTTTTACCATTGGCCATGCATCCGCTTGGTGCATCACTTCAGGTATATCCCAGAGTGCTTGCATTTCAACAATTTTGCCATTTTCAAAGCGATAAAACTCATGAAAACGCATGGTAACTTGATGTCCTGTTGGAGGAATATCAAGCCAGCTTTCCATAAATGTACCTGTGTAATAGCCTGCACAACCTACCCAGTCGGTATTACTATTATCATTCCCAGCCATGCTGCTACCACTATTGCCAGCCATCACAATAAAGGTACGGCGCTCTAGATCTGGGATCGCTTGTTTTAATCGCTCAAACCCTTCAGTGAATAAAGCTTCACGGTTTTTTAAGGTTTCTAATGGGTAAGATAACTGAATGACAGCAGACTCAGCAAAGATGTCATCTATTAAAGACCTCACTTTTTCACTATCATAATTGTATAGTGCTTGGTTAAACCTCTCAATTTGATACTTATTTTGTTGTTCGGCTGTCTTTTTTATCATCTGCTTTCCCTTGCGTTATTCCTTAAATATTAATAATTAAAAACCTAACAAGCGCTAAGTTAAATAATCATAACTACACCTACAAGAATACTTCTAGATAAAGCTTTGATTAATCACACTTGAGCAATTTATTTCATTACCTTAGGCGTATGGGCTAAATCACCTGATTTAGTGTCAAACTTTTCCCAACCATGACCATTAAAAGGATCAACACCCAGCTGCATCATAATAGAAGGAAAATCTACCATTACGTAGTTATCGACGATCTTTCCATCTTCTACTTTCCAAAAATCCATATAGCGAATAATAATTTTTTTGCCTGTGGGTTCTATACCCATAAATTCACCGCTGTGAACTGCTTCTTGACGACCAAATGCTGCACACCACTCGCCTTGGGTTAACCTTGCTTCATCAATACAAACTTTCTCAGAGAATGCCTGCTGAAATGGGCGCTGCCAACCATCTTGAAACTCTTCTAAGCCTTCTTTATAACCACATCCTGCATTACCCATCCAGCGAAAACTTTCGGCAAAAAATCTTCCCATATTGTCAATATCGTGATCGTTCAAACCGTCAACCATGGCATCAATCACACCTATGGTTTCATCTGTTTTACTAAGATCATTATCTTTTGTTAGTATGCCTTGCTCTGGACGTTTTGATATTGTCATAGTATTTCTCTCTATTAAATTAATATATAAAGGTCTTTTTAAGCTTTAGCGTTGGCTTTTAAATATTAATTGTTATGCATTAATTAAGATAAAATTTAAACTCTTGCTTCTTCAAACGCTTGCCATGCTTTCTCAAAAGCTGCAAAGTCAAAGCCTTCTTGTTTTGCAGGGGTTAGGATGATTTTTTCGCTATTCAATAGTTTGTTAATGGCTGATTCTAATTTATCAATAATATTTTCAGGAATAACTACGGCGCCATGGCGGTCAGCATGTACTAAGTCTCCTGCCTCCACCGTCATACCCATAATATCGACTGTCGTATTGATTTCTTTAACATGGACAAAGCCATGACTAGGACCGACAAAAGTGGCAATAACGGTAAAGTCTTCTGGCATGTCACCCAAATCACGCATCACGCCATTTGTTAATGCCCCATTCATCCCAAATGCCTTATGTACCGTCGTATTAATTTCACCCCAATACGCACCAATACAGTTTGGATAATCGACATCTTCGACTACTGCGACTGATGGCATACCACCTTTTGCACCGTCTGACATAGCACGATAATAATCCATACGTCTGGCGCGAATAACCTCTTTTGGTTCTGTAGATTCTGCAATAGCACTGATTTTTGCTGTAACTGCATAACCTACAACTGGTCTTGAATCAGGATCGGATGACAACATGTTTCCACGTGTAAAACTATCAAAGCCTCGCTTGCCCTGAGCAACTTCAATAGCATTACATACCGTCGGCGTATCAACGGATTGCAACAGCTTAAGTAAGGTATTATTCATAAATCTATCCTCTCATTTCCATATGAGTTAAGCGACAAGCCAATTCCAGCTAGATAGCCAGTTTCACACTCGCTGCTTTTGTTAAAGCGTAAGTTACGTAAATAACCAACTTTCCAACGCAAAATTGGTCTGCTCTGGTGATTGTAATGTTGGTAAATGTCCCGCACCCTTAATAATCTGTAAGTCTGCATGGGGTATTAAAGATTTCATTAAAGTATGGCGTTCCACTGGACAAAGCTGATCATTCTCACCACATAAAATTAAAGTCGGCACATTAGCGTCAACTTTTTTTAGCGTTTCTTGCTGGTCGTACCTATCACGTAGAGCAAGGCTTTGGTTGATATAAGCCTCTGTCCCTGATGACTGAGACATCGTGTTGCAAAGCTCAATTATGTCTAGGTTGTTCTTAGTTGATAGAATTTCATCAGGTGAAAAATATTTAGGGATCGTATTCGCCATCACCTCAGCCAATCCATGCTGTTGCACACTAGCCATTAACGGCTCACGACTTTGCTTAACTTCCTCCGCTTCTGCTTTTGGATTTGTGTCAAGTAAAGCGAGTTTGGCA
>NZ_NEXU01000127.1:0-6395 GCF_002224105.1 Psychrobacter sp. DAB_AL32B
TCTTGCTAAATCCTGCATATTATTGTGAGTTGAAACATGCAACAATATGAATCGGGACTCTATGAGAAAATGCGGAAATTTGCGGTGTATAAAGTCTTGCATCACACATCATGCCGGGGATAAGAACTAACGGTATCACTGGTATATTCCTAATATGTATAGTGAGTTTTAAGTCGCAAATATAACCCTAAGATAACCATCTCGATTGCATTGCTATTCGCTCTGTGCATACTATTTTTACGCTGTTATCTTATCTTGATATACCTGAGCTCAATTATATGTTCAACTATAATTACTTTGGATTTGAAGCTATCAATTAAGCATCCAAGTAGGCCCTGCAGGTTCAACTGTGTTTCTCACTCTAAATAGTGCTGCTTCGCCAAACATCGACGGATAAATACTGTGCATTAAGTTGGGCGGCACTGCTACTACATCCCCTGGTGCGATACTGGTTTTGACTTCTGCACCCGTATCGTCTAGCCACTTCAATGTCCAATGCCCCGTTTTTACCATCAGAACTTCATGACAGTCAGTTTGATAAGCCTCTTCACTAATTGAGCCGCGTGTCAAAAAATCCACCGCAAAACCAGGCTTATCCTTGATTAATGCTTGCTCGCCAATAACTTGGCAAGGTGCCTTCTTGGCCAGCGCCATCATATCCCAATAACGAGCGACATAATCAGGGACGATTACTGAGGTGGGCACTTCTGGATACTGCTTAAGCGCTTCTTTTGTGAGTAGCGGCATTGGGGCAATACCCTCAGGTAGACTCTCCCCTTTTTTACTGTCATACAACCGACCATTGTCACCCAAAATTAAACCATGAGCCTTAGCATCTTCAATGACCTGTGGTGCCCAAGTCACACCGCCACCCGCATCGTCACCACCGAGTATCGACATAATCATGCCATAGTCGTCACCGATGTTTTCAAAGCCACGAAAGACCCCAGTCGGAATATTAAAAATATCTCCTGCTTCGCAAATCACTTCCCCCGCTGTACCATGAAGACCCCAAAAAAAACGCCAACGACCGCTCAACACAAAAAACACTTCGGCAGTGGTGTGGAGGTGCAGGCTATTTTTACAATATGGCGGTTGGCCAGCTGCGCCAATGTTAAAACCAGGGGTTTCTTTGATATGCACATGCTGGTCTGGGCTTTCTGATACACCACCACCAATGATAGTGAAGTTTTCTTTATAATTTGATCCTGGGGTATGAGCATCAATAAAAGCGGTGCGGCAAGGCTGTAAATCTCCATAACGCACGATACGCTTTTCCATCTCTACTCTGCTAATTCCTTTCATTGTTTTATTCCTATTTTTAATTGCTTTCTCAATAACTTTTTTAAATCTAAATTATTGATGGTGTTTTTGCCGACTTACGAATTATCAATGGGCCATCTATCGAAATACGTCTCGGTGGAGAATCAGGAGCTTCAATTTTTTCTAATAAAGTAGACACCACCTCATCTGCCATACGTTGAGCAGGTTGACTTACTGTCGTTAAACTATAGGATTCCCAAGAAGCAGCGGCAACATCATCGTATCCAACTACGGACACATCTTCTGGCACTTTAAGTCCTAACTCGTAACGCAAGGTGTCAATCACAGCGAAAGCCATAAAATCATTGGCAACAAAGACAGCATCTGGGCGATTTGTCTCCGTTTTATTAGCAAATAACTCTATCGTGGCTTGCTTTGCGGTTTCACGATCATAATTACCGACCGCTTTGGCAAATAACTGTTGACCAGACTCTTGCAACCCTAAAATAAAACCCGCTTCACGGTCGCGCTGGGTAGAAGATCCAGTCCAACCTGAAATATGAGCGATTCTTTTATGATTACCTTTGACAAAAAAATCCGCTACTTTACGACCGCCTACAAAGTTGTCAGAGCTCACACCAGAAAGCCGATCATCATCTTGCAAACGATTGAGCATAATTACAGGAATGCTTTCTGCATGACAGCGATCCGTCAAATCGCTCGATAAGCTCAAAGATGCCGTTATAATACCGTCCACTTGATAATCCAAAAGCTCATCCACCACCTTAAGAGTAGATTCTTTGTCATTCATCGCCATAAAAATCAATAAATGATAACCATGCGATTGCAACGCATGAGACAGCTTTTCAATCACTTCTGCGTAAAACAGATTTTCTAGATGAGCCACAACCAAACCAATTAAACGACTTTGTCCGGTAATTAACGAGCGCGCTAACATATTTGGACGGTAACCTAATTCCTTAGCGGCTTTTTTCACCTTATCTTTAACTTTTTGTGACACACTTGCACCTGGGGTATAAACCCGAGATACCGCAGATTGACTAACCCCTGCTGCTTCAGCAACTTGATCTGCTGTAACGCGTTGATGCTTTATGCTATTTTTGATATTTAGACTTTTATTTGTCATTTCATAACCTTTTATAGCCCTGCTTTTAGCTATGGTTGTTGATAGAGTTTTCTAATAATCATTATACCTAGCTAGCTAGCAAGTCAAAAACATTCAATAGTAAAGTCGCTGACATCTCAACACTGAGCTATTCTGCCGTCCATCCACCGTCTATTAATAATGAAGTTCCTGTTATCATTGCTGATGCTTCTGAAGCTAAAAACACAGTAGCTCCCATAATATCTTCTACTTCGGCAACTCTGCCTAAATGAATTTTATTCATAATCCATTGGCTTTTACTAGAGTCAGCAAAGGTTGAAGCGCTCAAGGCTGTTTTTACAAATGTCGGACAGATAGTATTAATACGAATACCATGCTTACCCCACTCTATCGCCATGGCCTTGGTATAGCCTTCAACAGCATGTTTGGTGGCACAATATACGGCCCGATCAAACCCACCAACATGCCCCATTTGCGAGGAAATATTGATAAGACTACCTGCTTTATTTGCACCAATGAGTTGTTTTGCCGCCGCTTGCATCAAAAAATAGGATGCTCGTAGATTGATATCAGAAACTTCATCAAAGTCATCAGGTTCAGTCTCTAGCGCAGGGCTGTGTTTTGCCATACCGGCACTATTGACGACGATATCAAACGCTTCTGCATCAGATACATTTTTGAATAAATGACGGACTGCAGCAACATCGGTAATATCTAGCTTTAAAGCGTTAGCCTTCAAACCTTTATCTTTCATTAGCTTAACCACGGCTTGTAGCTTATCGGAAGAGCGCGCTGCTAATGTCACCTCTGCACCAGCTTCAGCCAATGCAACAGCACACCCTAATCCGATACCAGATGAGGCTCCAGTAACTAACGCACGCTTACCAGTAAGGTTAAATGATGGTGTCGTTGGTAATTGCATAAGTATTTACCTTCTCTAATTTAAATATCTGATATCAAATAAATATGACTGGATTATCATGCTTGCTTAATCAGCAGCCTCGCCATAAGGTACCTCTTGATGACCATAACGACGTACACGCACATTACACTGCTCAGCATGACCAACAAAGCCTTCTAATATGCATAAACGAGAGCCATATCGGCCAATCTTTGCAGCGGCTTCATCTGTGGTTATTTTTTGATATGAGTGAGTTTTTAAATATTTACCTATCCATAACCCACCTGTATATCGACCTGCTTTTTTAGTTGGTAAAGTATGGTTCGTTCCAATAACTTTATCGCCATTAGAGACATTAGTACGAGGACCTAGGAATAATGCGCCATAACAGGTCATATTGTCTAAAAACCAATCATCTCGATCTGTCATTACCTGCACATGTTCTGAAGCATACTCATTCGCAACTTCAAGCATCTCTTCATAGGTATCACAAACAATGATTTCCCCATAATCTTCCCAACTTTTTGATGCTGTGTCAGCCGTTGGTAATACCTTCAGTAGGCGTTCGATTTCACTCATGGTGTCTTCAGCAAGTTTTTGTGAAGTCGTTAACAGTACAGCAGGTGAGTTATAACCATGCTCTGCTTGACCTAGCAAATCTGTAGCACATATTTCACCATCAACTGTCTCGTCTGCAATAACCATCGTTTCGGTAGGTCCTGCAAACAGATCAATACCTACTCGGCCAAATAGCTGACGTTTCGCTTCGGCGACAAAGGCGTTACCAGGGCCAACCAACATATGAACAGGCTCTATAGTCTCAGTACCTAAAGCCATTGCACCCACTGCTTGAATGCCGCCCAATACGTAAATTTCATGAGCACCACCTAAATGCATAGCAGCAATTACAGCAGGATTAGGCTTGCCTTCAAATGGCGGTGTACAAGCAATAATACGAGGCACACCTGCAACCGAAGCTGTGGCAACAGACATATGAGCGGATGCAACCATTGGAAACTTACCACCTGGTATATAACAACCTACTGACTGCACAGGAATATTTTTATGTCCCAAAATAACCCCTGGCATTGTTTCAATCTCAATGTCTTGCATGGAGTTGCGTTGGGCTTGAGCAAAGTTACGTACTTGAGTTTGAGCAAATTTAATGTCTTCTAAATCACGAGGTGACACTTGTGCAATCAACTCATCAATCTCTTTTTGGCTTAAACGAAAGGCTTTAGGAGAATAGTTATCAAACTTCTCTGACAACTCTCGTACCGCAATATCACCACGTTTTTCGATATCTGCTAATGTTGACTCAACCACTTGACGTACTTTAGCGTCATCTTGGTTACGTTCTGCCTCAGGCTTGCCTTCTTTTAAATAGGTAATCACATCCATGTCCTCGTTTGTGCTTATTTAGTATGTTACTTAATAGATAAACTAGATTGGTTTTCTTATATTACGTTTTTAATCATATCAACTTTGCTTTCATACCACAAGTATTTTTGCATACGAATTTAATATTAAAAAACACTATAATACCTGATGTCTAATCATATGAAATATTTACATAAAACCCTTTATTTACTTATACATATAGTAAATAAATACAATACATTTATTATAATTTAGGCTAAAACTTACTTATTTATAGCCAATATAATATCTATGAATAGTTATATAACAATATAAAAGTGCAATCGAATTCAAATTGTTCTAATATAGAACTTACCTTAGCTATTTTAATTAGGATCTTCTGAGTTTTTAGCTCTATCAAGGCAATGGAAGCGATTGATATTGATAGAAGGCTCTGTTCAATAACGTAGAATAAGATAAATCCATTCCTAAACTTTAGTGATATAGTTTAGGGTGTTGAGCGTTCAATAGACCCTAGCTATCGTATATACCTATCTTATTTAGATAATAACTGGAAATTAATAGGACAACATATGATTCAACAAGCCAAAGAGTTTATCTGGGAATACTGTGAAGCCTTTGACAACACAGATGCAGACTCGTTACCAGAACTGTTTAGTCAATTCGTAACTGATGATTACAACTGGAAGGGGGTATATCCGTTTCGAGAAATCTCTGGATATGATGAGGTAATTGAGCAGTTTTGGCGACCGCTCAAGGAATCCGTCACCAACCTGCAAAGACGTATTGATATTTTTATTGGTGGTTCCAATGAAATTGAAGATAATAGAGAAAGTAAGAATCAGGCCGTTTGGGTGATGAATATGGGCCATTTCACAGGGCTTTTTGATAAGCCGTGGCTCGACATACCCCCTACTGGCAAAATGCTCAATATTCGCTATGCTGAGTTTCACCGAATAGAAAACAATAAAATCACCGATACGGGATTATTTATAGATCTTATTGGTGTTATGCAACAGGCGGGGGTCTATCCTCTTCCTCCTTCGACAGGGCAGTATTTCGTTTACCCTGGCCCGCGCAACCATCAAGGAATTTTACGCGGTGAAAGCGACCCTTTGCAGACCCAAAAAACCCTTGATACCGTCAATATGATGATCGATGATCTTAATCAGCTCAATTTAAGTGGTGCCATGGGATGTCCTCCCGAAGTCTTGGCACGAACTTGGCACCAAAATATGACTTGGTACGGCCCTTGTGGCATTGGCGCAAGTTACACCATTGAACGCTATCAAAAACAGCATCAACTGCCCTTCCGTAATGGCTTGGGGGATAAGAAGTACAATGGACATGTATGCCGTTTTGCTGATGGCGAGCTGGCTTGCTTTTTTGGCTGGCCCAACTTAACCAACACCCCGATAGGAGGGTTTTTAGGCATGCCAAGCAGCGTACAGGCAGATATGCAAGTGGTGGATATCTATTATCGTAAAAACGATAAGCTGTCTGAAAACTGGGTATTTATAGATATACCTTGGTGGTTAAAACAACAAGGGCTTGATGTATTAGAACGTATGCGAGAAACGCAAGTTTAATATTAGACCTAAGTAAAAAGTAAACCTCTATCAATAATAATACCATTCACGAGCATTTACTGAGAAAAATAATTTCTTAGTAAATGCTCGTGAATGGCCATAATCCAGTCTAAGTGTTTAATCTCTATTTGATGGC
>NZ_NEXU01000128.1:0-9999 GCF_002224105.1 Psychrobacter sp. DAB_AL32B
TATAGCATTAGGGATTTTGATCAAATATGAAATCTGAGAAAGCTTAACCGCTAACCAGCAGCTTTATAATACAGCTACTCTATCGTTACTCTCCCAAACGACTGTCGCGACAACTGCCAGCGGCACATTCACGCACACGCTCATTTAAGAAGTTCACACGCTCAGTGGTTGTTCGAGTAGCACAGTTCATGTTGACATAAAAACCATCTTCATCATTATAACTACATCGATCATTGCGCTCACGCATCCAAGCAAGTTGTCCACGCTTTAACGTGGTTTTTTGTTTGGCATTTAAGCGTTTAGTAAGCTTTTCATATGAGTTATTAAGCTCTTTATCTGCTTCTAGATATACTTTGGTTAAGCAATATAAGCCGTCAAAGTCATTAATAGGTTTATCGCAGTTTTGTGTACCCCAAGATAGCGTGGGTAACATAAAGGCAGCGGAAGCTAGCAGTACTAATGATAAATTACGAATAAACTGCTGGATAACATTATTGGCTTCATGGGTATTTTTTTTAGTAGCTCTATTGGTTATGATGTTGATTGTCATACTGTTTCTCCCTTATCGTTTGGACGTTGGTAAAATCCTTTTCACCACATAGCATTTTTTAAAAGACACATAATAGCTTTTAAGAAAAATAACACTATTAAGCTTTATCTTAGCCTTTTTTAGTATAGCTTACCTTCATTTAGTGTAATTAAAGAGTTAATAGTGTCTGGTAGCGATTTATCAAAAAAATGACATAAAAAATCCCAATGCTGAGCACTGGGATTTTTTATTTAACCACAACAAGCTATTTTGGCGATGTCGTAAACAAATTATGCATCATACGGATCGCGTAGGACGATAGTCTCTTCGCGGTCAGGACCGGTTGAGATAATATCAATAGGACAATCGATCAATGCTTCAATACGTTTGATATATTTTTTGGCGTTTTCTGGTAAGTCATCATAATTGGTAATACCAACGGTAGATTCACTCCAGCCTGCAAGCGTTTCGTACTGTGGCGTTACTGATTCGTAGAACTCAGCATCATGCGCACCAGCGCATTCAGTTTCTGGTAGATCATAGCCAACACCAATAAGTAGCTCTTCTAAACCATCTAAGACGTCAAGCTTGGTCAAGCAAATACCGGTTAGTGAGTTTAATACCACTGCACGACGTAGAGCGGCGGCGTCAAACCAACCGCAGCGACGGGCACGACCAGTCGTTGCACCAAATTCATGACCAACTTTGGCTAAATGCGCACCAACATCATCAAACAACTCCGTTGGGAACGGACCGCTACCCACACGCGTGGTATAAGCTTTGGTGATACCTAAGACATAATCAAGATATAACGGACCAATACCCGTACCAGTAGACACGCCACCAGCAGTCACGCTTGAGCTGGTCACAAACGGATAAGTACCGTGGTCAATATCAAGTAGCGTACCTTGTGCACCTTCAAACATCAGGTTCTTACCAGCACGACGCAATTGGTCAAGCTCTTCGGTTACATCCGTAACCATGCCTCTGATTGCTTCTTTCCACTCTTTACAAAGCTTAAGCGTCTCATCAAAATCAATCGCTTCAACTTTATAATATTGAGTCAGTTGGAAGTTATGATATTCGATTAAGTTATGCAGCTTTTCTTCTAAATCGTCACGGAACAGGTCAGCAAGCTTAATCGCACGGCGGGCAACTTTGTCCTCATAAGCAGGTCCAATACCACGACCAGTCGTACCGATTTTACCGCTACCGCGCTTGGCTTCACGCGCTTGGTCGAGCGCCACATGATATGGCATGATAAGTGGGCAGTTAGGTGAAATGCGTAGACGCTCACGAACCGGCACGCCATTATCTTCTAGACCTTTCATCTCTTTTAGCAAAGCATCTGGTGCGAGCACTACGCCATTACCGATAAAGCAAGTCACGCCTTCACGTAAGATACCTGATGGAATCAAATGTAAGACGGTGGTTTTGCCATCGACAACTAAGGTGTGGCCAGCGTTATGACCGCCTTGAAAACGAGCGACTGCTGAGGCTTTTTCAGTAAGCAAATCAACGATCTTACCCTTACCTTCATCGCCCCATTGGCTACCTAAAACTACGACATTCTTACCCATGATTAATCCTTACCTTTATGTATTGAGGTGTGTGCAATAATAGTTTAAAAATAACATATCAAAACTAAAGTAATGCTAAAAAATGATACTTTT
Organism: Psychrobacter sp. DAB_AL32B; assembly: GCF_002224105.1. Taxonomy (NCBI): domain Bacteria; kingdom Pseudomonadati; phylum Pseudomonadota; class Gammaproteobacteria; order Moraxellales; family Moraxellaceae; genus Psychrobacter; species Psychrobacter sp. DAB_AL32B. Next base: position 2,203 of record NZ_NEXU01000128.1, read on the forward strand.
TCAGCTGTATGTTTCTTAAAGACTTAATAACTGAATGATTTTTATTTTAAAAGCTTCTAGATTTAAATAGTTTCTAGATTCAAACAACTTCTAGGCTTAAACCGCTTCTAGCTGCCATTGGTTACCTATAAGACTTAAGCGATGGGTCAACCCTACTGGCATATCTTCTGCACTTAATGGCATAGTGACGCGATAGCCTTGTTGACGCAAGCTTGCCACTTGTTGTAATAGCAGCTGCATCTGTTCGTTGTCCAAGCTACTTAATGCATTATAGTCGACCAGCACGACGGTTGGCGCCTCAAGCTGAGTATGAGCAAGCAAACGGCTGACATCCATACTAAAGCCTGTGGCTTCACGCGGCTGATTACTAGCTAATTGATTGCCGCTTTTCATACCATCGAAACGCCCGCCACGTACCAGCGGCTGGGTCTCGCTATTGATATAGCCATTGAACACAATGCCGGTATGATAGTGATAGCCTGACAGCTCTGTGACATCGATGCTCACCGGACACTGCCAATGTTCTTGCAAATGTGTTTTTAGACGTTGTAACTCATCGATAGCGGTTACAATTTCGATATCTTGCTGAGCGTTATCTGACAGTTTCGCTAATAAGTTTACGATATCATGACCAAAGCGTGCTAAAGCATAAAAGTCATTACCCATCGGTAATTCTTGGCAAAGCCGCTTAAGCTCAGGTAGGTTTTTATTGGCATAAAGATGCATCAATTGCTCAGTGTCACTATTAGACAATTCCGCTAATTCCGCTAAACGCTTAAATATAGCTACATGACCCAAATCGACGTGCAGTGCAGCGCTCATATCCAAGCTATTTATCATGCTAAACAATACATCTATCAGCTCGATATCGGCAGTCAGTGACGCACAGCCAAATATCTCAGCGCCTAATTGTAGCGGTGTGCGTGAGCCAAAAAGTCCTGACGGCAAGGTATGAATCACATCGCCTGCGTAGCAATAACGCGCGATACCGTCGCCACCATGATGCGCATCAATACGCAAAATCTGCGGCGTAATATCAGCGCGTATGCCCATCAATCGACCGGTCAATTGATCGATAATCTTAAACGTTTGACGCTTTAAGTCTTCTGAAGCACCGCTCAATAAAGACTCGGTAAACTCAATCATTGGCGGACAAACTAACTGATAACCATGCGTAATGAGCTGCAGTGTCAATTGATACCTAAGTACTTCTTGCTTATGCGCATCCTCAAACAACACATCGACCACCCCATCAGGCAGCAACCAGCTGTTAGCAACTTCGCTAGCAAAGCTACTTAGATAGGGTAATCGATTAGATACAGCGTTATTATCAGCAGGCTGAGTAGCCGCTTGCTTTGTAGGGTTTGACAGGGCAGGTTTTGCAGAATCAGAACTGGCAGACACAATAAATCCTTGTTTGGCGTATCGCTTACCAAAAAACGCGGTACTGATGCGGTACTTAAAGGTTATATTTACAATTGCAGGGATGATAGGCATTTTTTATTTTTAACGCGCAACATCACTGACCCAATTATTTATAAGCAAACTAGGTAACCGCAAAAAGGTGAGTAATTAGTATAAGTTAGGATGATAAGATGTCTATCTTTATGTGCTCAAAAATTATGATAAATAATCAAGGCACTTTATGCTTTAGTTTAGCATAGCAGCCAAGCTTCGCCTAGTGACAATTAACCACAATCGTCATCTAATTCATTCTCGGATTCTATAAAAACGTTACTTAGGTAATCGTTTTATCTCAGTATAGTCCATATGCTTTAAAAGAAAATACAGTGCTACTGGAATAAATTTATCTTTTAGAATCAACCCTTTTCTTAGGGCTAAGAGATTGCGGTATGTGGTTGAATAACGCCTTCGAAGTCGACTCATGTTACACTAGCATATATTTTTATTGTGGAAGTATTATGTCCTCTGATTATCATCCAAATCCAGCCATTAATCAAACCAATGTCCTCGGCACTGCCCTAGCCAGCTGTTGTTTTGACCCACTTACGGGCTATTATCGCAATGGCTTTTGTCATACCGGCAACCATGACGTCGGTCAACATACGGTTTGCGTCAAGATGACCAGTGAATTTTTAAACTTTTCAGCCAGTCGCGGCAATGATCTTATCACGCCCCTACCTGAATATGGTTTTGCAGGCTTACAACCTGGTGATTACTGGTGTGTCTGTGCGCTACGTTGGGTTGAAGCATTAGACTTGGATATGGCGCCACAAATAAAGCTCGAAGCCTGTCACGAGAGTTTGCTAGACCTAGTAGATATTGATACGTTAAAACGCTTTGCGCTGTAATTTACATCAGTTACATAAGTTGTTTTTTATATTTATTTCTCTACTTAGGCTAAAGGAGAGGGTATGAACCAAGATGACGACTTGATTGTCAAAACAACAACGCGTATCACACCTGAGTCTAATGTCCGTCTTATTGACGCCACTATCAGAGATGAGCATGCCTATTTAGACAATTATGATAGCTATATCTATGGCGATGCGGATGCGACGGTCGAAGACACCATTGAGACGATGACCGTCTATGATCCAGACTCTGAGCGCTATGAAGATATTGAGCCGTTAAGTGCTAATGAAGTGGTCAATTGTTATGCTTATTCACGTAAAACTGGTGAGCAGCTAAACAAAATAGCGCTCAGGGATGTCAGTCGCGCCTTGAGCAATAGCGGTCAGTTTATTTGGCTGGGTCTTTATGAGCCTAGCCTACAAACGATTTCTGAGGTAAAGGAAGCCTTTGATTTGCACGAGCTCTCAATCGAAGATGCCTTTGCTGATCATCAACGCGCCAAAGTTGAAAGCTATGATAATGATACGATATTTGTGGTATTGCGTACTGCTAAACTTGAAGACAATGTCATACGCTACGGTACCACAGCAATATTTATGGGTAAGAACTATCTGATTACCATTCGTAATGGCCCTTCGAACTCCTATGCGCCGGTACGCGAGCACTGTAATCGCCGCCCTGAAAAACTACGTATGGGGCCTATTTTTGTCTTGCACGCTGTGATTGACTTTATCGTCGATAACTATATGCCCGTAACTGACCGCTTAGGTAGCTATCTACGTGAGCAAGAGCGTAATATTTTTACTTACGAATTTAATAAAGAAACGCTTAGAAATTTGTATGAATTAAAATCACAGTTGGTACATATGCGCGCGGTTATTTTACCGGTGCAAGATATCTGTAGCTTCTTTATTAATCATCAAAAAAGCGATCTAGTCTCACCATTTTCGCACGCTGCAAAACCCTACTTCCGTGACGTCAATGATCATTTATTACATTCTTTAGATGCCATCAACGGGCTTAATGAGATGCTGAGCGTGGTAATGAATACCTATCTTGCGATGGTTAATATGGGACAGAACGAAGTGGTTCGTAAACTTGCCGCTTGGGCAGGTATCTTAGCAGTGCCGACGGCGATTGCCGGAATCTATGGGATGAACTTTGACTTTATGCCCGAGTTACATTGGCAATATTCTTATCTTGTCATCATGCTGGTTATCGGCTCGCTATGTAGTTATTTATACTTTAACTTTAAGCGCTTAGGCTGGTTATAAGTTAAAGTATACAACAAAAAAAGGGTTACCCATTGGGCAACCCTTTTTTTGAGTAAATGATTGATATATACCCATCACTTTATATGATGTTAATAAAAACAATCATTCGCGATACTACTTACTATCCACGCTAGGCAGATGATGCTCAGTACTAGGAACTTGATGATCGTCCAAATAATCTTCTGGTCGCCCAAACATTTTAGCTGTCCACGTCAGTATGACAATGGAAGCGCTGAGTACCATAATGGCAAAAGAAATCGTTGCCAATAACCACAGATGAAAGTTATCCGACACGGCTTGTACATCGACCACTAAATGTCGTGACAAGGCTGTAATCGCGATAAATATTAAAAACTGTACCGGTAAACGATGGGTTTTAAAATAAATACCAATCATCGCCAGCAGCTCAAGATAAATAAAGAGTAATAAGATATCTTTTAAATCTGCCGAGCCTTTTTGGAATATAATAAAAAACTCTTTACCGGCTGTCCAAACTACTACTACACTGATTAAGAATAATATAATGTAATGGCAAATATCGACAAACTCTCTGCCGATATATTGTAGACGTTCATGCATGCCCATATTTGGTTTCAGTATATTGGCATCTTTTTCTCTACTAATTTCCTGCTCAGACCGCTGCTCTGATAGTGGTTTCATCAGCTGCTTACGCTACCGTCTAAACCAGCTGATTTTTCAGCAGCATCAACGGTTTGGCGGATAAGGGTATTGATGGTCATTGGACCGACGCCACCTGGTACTGGGGTATAAGCACTGGCGATATTTTCTACGCCTTGCAATTCGATATCACCAACGCCGCCATTATCGGTTGGATGGAAGCCGGCATCGATAACCACAGCACCAGTTTTAATCCAATCAGCTTTGATCAACTCAGGTACACCTACTGCGCCAACGACGATATCAGCACGCTTAATATGAGATTCTAAGTCTTGCGTTCTTGAATGGCAGATCGTCACGGTACAGTTGGCATTTAATAGCATCATCGCCATTGGTTTACCCAAGATGGCACTGCGACCTACAACTACTGCCTCTTTACCAGCGAGCTCAATATTATGATGTTCTAGTAAATGCATGATACCCTGCGGGGTGCACGAACCATAAGCGGACTGCTGCATCGCCATACGACCAAAGCCAAGACAGGTCACCCCATCGACGTCTTTTGCCAAGTCAATCTGCTCAAAGCAAGCACGCTCATCGATGTGCTCAGGTACTGGATGCTGTAGCAAAATACCATGGACGTCTGGATTGCTGTTGAGCTCGTCTATCTTAGCCATAAGCTCTTCAGTAGTCGTCACACTTGGCATCTCAACCCGTATAGAATCCATACCGACGCGCTTACAAGCATTGCCTTTCATCCGTACATAAGTCGCAGAAGCAGGATCGCCACCGACCAATATCGTCGCTAGGCTTGGTGTACGTCCTGTCTTAGCTTTAATAGCGTCTACACGCGTACTCAGTTGCTGTTCTATTTGTTTAGCAAGTGCTTTACCGTCCAAAACGGTAGCAGATCCTTGGGCAGTTGACGCAATAGACATATGAACTCCAATCGAGGGTGCGATAAAAAAAGAAAGACAGTGCCTGCAATATTTTTGCATGCCTGTCTTATGCTTGGTCAATTCTTTTTGACCGTTAATTGAGACTGATATTGTACCTGTCTACGATAAAAAATCCTAGCAGCCTATTAAAAGGCAATAATTTAAAGACATTAGGGCGTGTCCCTAATTGGAAAAAGTATATATAGGCGCTAAAATAAGGTCTATATTTTAGCGATCGATAGGTCTTCAGGAAAGATGGCCAGACAAGCATTAACCGATAATCTCTGGGAACAGCTACAAGTGACTATGGCACAACATGGTTGCTATCAAAAAGATAAGAACCGCGACGTGATGGAAGCCATTCTTTGGAAGCTCCGTACAGGTGCTCCTTGGCGAGACATACCTAAAGAACTATGCCCATGGAAGAACGCTTACGACCGTTTTAATCGCTGGTCAAAGACGGGTTTGTGGGAGAAATTTTTTTAGCCTTTGAGCAGAAATTGATACGGAATGGGTATTTACCGATGGAAGTTATATACGCTGTCACCAACATGCAAGTGGAGCTCGGCTTGGTGAAGATCGAGCAATTGGACAAAGCCGTGGCGGAGCAACTACAAAGATACACCTATCCTGTGATGCCGATGGATATCCGCTCGATTTTAAAATCACTGGGGGTGAGGTTCACGACAGTCAAGTTGCAGGTGAATTGATTGAGCTCATAGGTCAAGCCGACTACTTTATTGCTGATAAAGGCTATGACTCAGAGGCCATCAGAGACAAAGCTCGCATTCATGGCATGACACCTGTCATTCCTAAAAGAGCGAACGCCAAACAGTCTAATCCAGAATTTGATAGTTATGTATACAAGTTACGGCATTTAGTAGAAAATATGTTTGCGAGACTCAAACATTTCCGTAGTATAGCCACTCGCTACGAGAAGTTGGCTCGCAATTTTAAGTCTATGCTTTACTTGGCCTGCACCATTATTCGTCGCAAAATGAATTGAGGACACGCCCTAGTACTTATACATCTTATTTTTTAATACCAAACTAAATATTGGTATCACGCTCTGAAAAGTGTCTATTAAGACATCGACAGCTTAACAGGCTTCTTTTAACTCTAGCGTTGATAACTTTATAACTTTGTTGCCTATTACCCGTAAATCGACTCATTGTAGCTTCTCCTTCTGCACAAATACCGTGCATAGTAATAACTAGCCTCACTGTTTTAAGTAATATTTGAACATCTAACCACATCGATCGATTATCAACATACCAAATATCAAGCTTGAAACGTTTTTCCCAACTGATGCTATTACGACCATTGATTTGAGCGTAACCAGTGACGCCTGGTTGAACTAAGTGCCTCCGAAACTGCTCGGTATTATATAGTGGCAGATATTCCATAAGCTGAGGACGCGGACCTACTATACTCATTTCTCCTTTAAGCACATTCCATAGCTGAGGTAGTTCATCGAGACTACTGGCCCGAAGTTGCTTACCAAAATCTGTAAGACGAGCCTCATCAGGCAAAAGATTACCTTCAGAATCTTTATCATCGCTCATTGTCCGAAATTTAATAATCTCAAATGTCTTTCCGTCAAGGCCAGACCGAGATTGACGAAATAACGCTGGGGCTCCAAAGTTCTTCCTCACTTTGTATGCCACCAAAATATAAATAGGCAACAGTAAAAATAAGGCTATTAGAGCAATAGTGACATCGAATACTCTCTTAAGCATTTTTAAATCTCCTATGTAAAGCAGTTCACGATATACCCAGACCCGTAATACACTTATATATGCTTTATTATAAATATATAAATTCTTATAAACGAATATATAAGACAAAGTAGTTGCTAAGATAAAAATAATTAGACTTTGTATTTCTTAAAATGTTACTTCTTAAGTTCGTTTAGATATCAAAACTTACTCTAAGCCCATCTCCGCTATCATATGAGCGTTTACCTTTCTAACGTCATACTTATCTACCGCAATACCTCTAGAAGCCAATCCCATTTGTTCATAAAGATTGGGATGCTCTATGAACTGACGCATGGCATCTATTAACTCATTAACGGCTTGGACGGGAACTAGATAACCATTTATACCATTGGTCACCGGCTCCCTACACCCAGGAGCATCCGTCGTAATAATAGCTCGTCCCATTGACATGGCCTCTAACACAGAGCGTGATGTGCCCTCGCGATAAGACGGCAATACATAGACTGAACTGGACGCTATGGCAGGGCGAACATCTTTAAGCTGACCCCAATAGATGATGTCGCCATCTGCTATCCATTGATCTAATTGTGCTTGTTCAATGGCTGCTGGGTTTTCATCTATCGAGCCTACTAGATGAAATTCGGCATCAGAATATTCTCTCTTTATCTGTTTGGATGCTTCGACATATTCCACTATACCTTTATCTTTGAGCAGTCTAGCAATCAACAAAAAGGAAGGCTTGACGCCACCTGACTCATTCCTAGGTAATGGAAATACATTGAAGTCATTTAAATCCACCCCTGAGCCGTTCACCACTACTGTGGGAATGATTGGCTGAACTATATTTAGTTTTTTTAATAAATTTAAGTCATCGTTATTTTGAAAAAATACCTTAGAAGACTTTGCTAATGCTTGTTGGTAAAGCGCATG
>NZ_NEXU01000129.1:0-7983 GCF_002224105.1 Psychrobacter sp. DAB_AL32B
AGGTTGTCAAGGAATAAATAATTCTATTTTAAAAGCAATTTATTTGGCTGGATAATTAGTTAATAGCTTCGCTATTAATAGTCAGTGGTAAACCACTTCCCAATCCGCCTTCCCTTTCGACTGGGTGGCATTATACTCGGTTTGAAGAGGAGGTCAAGAGGTTTCGAAGGTTAATTTTCAATTCTTCAATAAGCTTTAATCTTCCTACCAATATAGGTTTTATTAAGGACAGATATTCGTAGTCCATTTCCCTGCTTTGTTACCTCGAAGACATTGATATTGCACACCATATTGAACCCAGTGCCAATTTAAATTAGAAGGCTTACCTTTTAGGGTAAAGCTAATACGATAACGTTCAGCGCTCACACTATCATCCATTAGACCAGAACGAGTAATAACAACAACCCCTGTTTTGGGCTGAGCTTTTGACGGATAGTAAAAAGCTTGTGCCAAATCATAATCCGCATGCACTTCATTAATACTACTATTAATGAGTTTGAGCTTTTCAAGTCCACAAGCAATCAGCCCTTTTTTCATAGAACACGGTGCTGATGCATAAGTAACGGCATCACCGTTCATATTTAAATGATAAAAGTTAGCAGGATTGGCAGCTTCAGAGCGAGATATGGAGTTTACTAAGTTACTAGTAGCAGCATATGAAGATAGGGAAACGAATGACAATGAAAGTAAAGCACTCGTCATCACACCTTTTAACAAATACGCTGAGGCACTAGAAACAGGCAATAGGTGATTGAAACTATTTAAATTCAACATAATAACCTCGACTTTGTTTATTGAATATAATGAGATAAAGAACAATCGTAAAACCTTCCACTTATTACCTTCTACCATAGCACTTTACATGATATCCAATCAAAGCTCATTTTTATTCTTTACTCATTATTGTAAGTACTTCTATTGTTCTTGTTACCTTCTCAACCTCGTGTTATCTCACCAACAAGATTTATGGCAAAAAAAACCGCCTATTAAAAAATAAGCGGTTTATATATTGATGTCTTCATAATCTAATATCTATTATCAAGCAGTTATAAAGTTAACTCGTCGTTTTGGCTTTTAAAGTCGTTACGATACCTGATAAAGCATAGATAACACCAATCGCTAAGATGCCAACAGGGATATCGTATAACACGATACTCATGACCAATACGCCGATAATAAGAACCACAAAAGGGACTTTCTTCTTATCAAATTCTTTAAAGCTATAGTATTTAACGTTACTGACCATTAGTAAGCCACAAATAACGACCCAAGCAGCAAACAAAAACATCACGACTGAGTCATATTGCCCGATCCATTGATTGTGGTCGACAGCAACCATGACAGCGGCTGTGACCAAGATGGCGGCAAGTGGACTTGCCAAACCAACAAAGTATTTTTTATCAACTTCACCAATCTGAACGTTAAAGCGTGCCAAACGGAACGCAGCGCACGCCGTGAAAACAAACGCACAACCTAAGCCAATACGACCTAATGGCTGCAAAGCAAAGCTATAAATTAAGATTGCCGGTGCAACACCAAAGGCTAACATATCGGCTAAAGAGTCATACTGCTCGCCAAAAGGGCTTTGCGCATTCAGCATACGTGCAACCCTACCATCTGCGCCATCAAGAATGGCCGATAAGAAAATCGCTAAAGAGGCTTTATAAAACTCACCTTGGGTACTGGCTAAAATAGAGTAAAAGCCAGATAGTAGCGATAAAGTCGTGATGAGATTGGGTGCTAAATAAACACCGCGGCTGACCACGCGCTTACCTTCAGCGACTTCTGCTTCAATCACCTCAAACGTCAACCCATCATAGTTCTCATTATCCGCCAAGCGAATATCGAAATCATGCTCATCGACAAAAGGCGGTTGAGTGGCGGCGCTATCTTGTAATAAAGGCTCTTTTACCAGACCATCATTCATAACTCTATCGGTTACAAGACTATCCTTTACTACATTACTTGATGATTGATCAGTCGTCATAATAATATCCCTATTCGCCGACCAACCAGCGTACGTTGGTTGCACTATCTGGCGTTAAATCTGGTGCATCAGCAACTTTCAATACCGGTTGTAAGAAGCGTAAAATCTCACGCGCATGGTTATCAAACTGCCATGGCGGATTGATTACCAGTAGCCCTGTGCCATTAAGACCTACGGCAACATCGTTAGGATAAATATTTAGCTCACAGATTAACTGGCGTCTCATTTCAGTACGCTTTAGCTTTTTATAAAACAGCTCTACGGCTTCGATATTTTTAATCGGAAACCATAACGCATAAGTACCTTGTGGCCACTTATTATAAGAGTGCACTAAGAGATCAATCAAACGAGTAAAGTCTTTATGCTCTTGCTCATAAGGAGGATCCAAGAATATCAAGCCACGCTTCTCTTTTGGTGGAATAACCGCAGCGATACCTTCAAACGAATTGCGATGATGAATACCGATTGGCAATTTATGTAGCTGATAGTTCAGTGCATCGTACTCACTGGCTTTGGCTTCAAACGCTTCACCACGCACACCAGCATCAGGATTTTTTTCAATATGATGGGCAATCCACCACGGCGAGCCAGGATAGACTTTTTTGTCATAGGTAAAACGGGCTTGTTTGATGCCTTCCATATAATCTTTGACCGCAGTCGGAGCTTTTTCGACATCGGCTTTTACTAAAGCTTGGATACCGCCTTTTGCTTCACCAGTCTTGCGCGCCTCTTCACTGCCAAGCGAATACAGTCCACGACCGCCATAAGCATCAAGCACATAAAAAGGTTTGTTTTTCTGCCCCAATTGATTCAGTAGTTGTACCAATAAAATGTGTTTAACGACATCGGCAAAGTTACCAGCATGATAGGCGTGTTTATAGTTCATAAGTTCAAAAGTTTAAATAAGAAAAATTGCATCTATGGTAGCATAGGATAGGTAAAAGATAACGATGGTTTTGGTAAAAAGGCATTGATTGGCTGTGTATTGACAGCGAATTGAATGTTTATTGATAACGGCGAGACGAAATGACAAAGATTATTAGCAATCTTGATGTGACAAAGTTGGTTGTCGACAATCCGATAGGACAGGATAATCCTCCTTTACTGTTTCCGCATAGCGATGACGATAGCCAAAAGCCACCAACTCAACATCTATTACAATCCTCCGATTTTGAGATAAATTGGGAAGACAAGCTGACTGATAGTCAACTGGATAAATTGGTCAGTGATGGTTGGCTGATTATTGACGATGTCTTTGAGCAAAAAGCCTTGTTAGCGCTGCAAGCAGAAAGTGGCTTTATTGACTATCGTGATGCCCAGCTTACTGCCGGTATTCGTGTGAGCGATATTCGCGGTGACAGAATCCGCTGGATTACTGAGAATTTCTTTGCAGGCTATTATTATTTGCAAAGCATCAATACGCTTGCCACTTTATTCAATCGCAGCTTATTCGCTGGCATTCGCCATAGTGAAGCGCATTACGCTTGTTATCCAGTCGGTTTTGGCTACCAATGGCATAATGATAATCCAGCTGGGCGTGATGAGCGCGTTATCTCGGCAGTGTTTTATCTCAATGATGAGTGGACAGCAAGTGACGGCGGCGCGCTAGAAATCGTTGATAAGCATGGCGTCCATCATAATGTGATGCCTGTCGCCAATCATTTGGTGATATTTGATAGTGACCTGCAGCATCAAGTGCAAATTGCCCATCGACAACGCTACTCTATCGCTACTTGGTTAAGACGTGATGGCTTAGTGCCGTTTGTTGAAGACAACATTTCAGCGCTACAAAAACCATTAAACGTTAGTAATTAGCGGCACGTATTTAATTATTTGTATTTATCATCTCACCTTGTAATAAAAAGGTTTCTCATGTCAGACGTTAATAAAAACATATTTTCTCAGACCCATCAACAAGCAACTTTAGACTTAAGTATTGCCCTACTCGAACGCCCTTCCGTCACACCAGATGACGATGGCTGCCAAGATATATTGTCAGAACGACTAACGCAAGCAGGCTTTGATTGCGAATTTATGTATTACGGTGATAGACAAGCAAAAGGCGAACACGCTGAGGTCAAAAACTTATGGGCGCGCCGTGGCACAGCAGATCCAGTCATTTGCTTTGCAGGTCATACCGATGTCGTACCGACAGGTGCTGAAAAAAATTGGACCTATCCACCATTTACCCCAACCATCGCTGATGGCTATTTATGGGCACGCGGTGCCGCTGATATGAAAACGGGCATTGCAGCCTTTACAGTCGCGGCTGAGCGTTTTGTGAGCAATTATCCTCAGCATAATGGCTCAATAGCATTTTTGATTACCTCAGATGAAGAAGGTCCGTCAATTAATGGTACGGTCAAAGTAATAGAAACCTTAGAAGCGCGTCAAGAAAAAATCACTTATTGTCTCGTTGGTGAGCCATCGAGTACCGATACTTTGGGAGATATTATTAAAAATGGTCGCCGTGGCTCATTGGGCGCGGTACTCACAGTCACTGGTAAACAAGGTCATGTCGCCTATCCACATTTAGCCAGTAATCCTATTCATGCCGCTATGTCAGCGCTAGCGGAATTAACGGCTGCTACATGGGACAATGGCAATGACTACTTCCCTGCGACCTCCTTGCAAATCTCCAATATTAATAGTGGTACTGGCGCAACCAATGTCATTCCTGAAGCCTTAGAAGTGGTATTTAACTTCCGCTTTTCAACAGAAACCATAGAAGAAGAGCTAAAAGCAAAAACTCACGCTATCTTCGACAAGTATTTCGCTGACAGCAAAGCCAAATATGATATCCATTGGAAATTATCTGGTCAGCCATTTTTAACACCCGAAGGTAAATTGGTCTCGGCATGTCAGCAAGCGATTAAATCTGTGACGGGGACTGATACGACATTATCAACTTCTGGTGGTACATCGGATGGACGCTTTATCGCCCCCACTGGCGCGCAAGTCGTTGAGCTTGGTGTGCGTAATGCAACGATTCATCAGGTTGATGAAAAGGTAGAAATTGATGACTTAGGTAGATTGGCGCAGATATATGAAGAGATTTTGGAAAATCTATTGTTGGATTAATGAGTATTAATAAAAGCAAAAAGCGCCATCTGATTCAGATTTGGCGCTTTTCCATATTTTTAAGTTTGGTATTGATTTAATATTTTTGCTTATGAATTCTCATACTTAGTACAATAAAATTTTAGGTGATAATCACTGCTTGTGAAACACATGATAAGACAATTTATATTTAATTGGTGCTAGCTCTCATCTATATATTCAGGTGCGGATATAGTTCCGCTGTCCGTAAGAAAGTAAGTTTGACGCATTGGTTTAAATGGGGACTCTTTTGCTACATCCAACGAAAGATTGGAAAGCAACCCAAATACCATATGTGCATATTCTAAGCAATCATATTTTCCACGACTGTTTAAAGAGCTTTGTCGAAGCTCTGAAAATTGTTCGATATATTTATCGAAATTATTTCTCTTACTACGCTCATTATATAGTTCTGAGGGATTATCAGGTAAAGGGAAACGGACTGAAATCATCTCTTTAGAATGTGGTAAAACTAAATACTCTTGGATGGCGTATAAGGGAAAGTTAGCCAAATTAATAGGAGCAGAGTGCATTACTAAATCACGATACTGGCCTAACTCATATAGCCAACCTCCTTCATTCATCTCAACTTTGAAATAAGACTCTAATTCAGATAGTTTCTCAATTCCTTTTAAAGATTTAAACAAGCCACTTGCTGTAGTTATTTCATACTTATGGTTTTTATGAATCTCTCTGATTTTTTCTTTTAGAGAACCTTCGTTAGAATAGTTATACACATACTCGCATAAATAGTCGCGCAGTATCCCAGCATCAAACAAAAAGGAGTGAAATTCCTGATAAACTAAATCAGTAAAACCGTCCTGAAAGCGTTGTCCATTTTTAAAATTATTTTTTAAAGCTAAGGCATTTAGTTGGTTATGATAAGCTAAGGAAAGATTTTTCAAACGGTTATTTATTGAATTCAACTGGAAATTAATTCTATTAGAAACATCATATGCAAGACCGTTCTTATTGTGAAATGCCGATAAAGATAAACTAGCCCACTTATCCACAGCATCCCAATTTGGCCATATAGCATCTTGTTCGATATAACCTCTGAATTGCATTGGCGCTTCACCAGTGGCTTCAAGAGGGTTAGTTATGAAATTAACTCCCACAATCAACAAATTATATTTTTTAAGAGCATAATATAGTTTACCGAATGTCTCTATTGTGATTTCACATACTTTCCCATCTATAGTTTTAGGCCATAATGTGAGCACGTCACTTTGTGGTTCATTAATAGCAAGAATCCCACCTGATAAATATACAATCCTTCCGCAATATGGCCAATCTTTTTTCATAGTTACCCTATAGTCTAAAGAAGACTTTATTCGATACCAATATATAGCTCGACTTGACCATATTCTAATTTACCCTCAACATAACGCTCAAAATCAACATTATACGTTCGAGTATGCTCACAGCTTGGATTATTGAAATACGTCCATGCCTTCTCCCACGCGTTCATCACAGTATTGGGCATATTACCATATTCATAAAACACCATGTATTTTCCTGCAGGAATACTGACTGTTACTAGGTTGCTTGCATTTTTATTCTTAGTAGCTTTGACAGGATTAGCCGTATCGTCATTGTCTGACTGTACTTGCTCATCTTGCTGACTGCTCACCTTCCAACTGGCAACCACATCAAAAGCGCCTACATCATCACTCTCATAGTTATGATAGATACCGTAGATATCCTCACCCTTTTCAAGTTGGCTCACATGATTTTTGTAAAAACTTTGCCATAGCTTGCCTAACTTTGCCGTTTCATGGCTGATTTCAGCAGTATTGGTGGTGCGTACGCTGATACCTGTGCAAGTTTGTGCGTCGGTTAGCTCTTGGATTGGTGCAGTCATGAGGCGGTTTGTCCTGTTTCTATTTGAAGTTATGTTTGCTATTAAAGCTATGTTTGTTATTAATGCTATGTCTGTTAATAAAAGATAATAAGAAGGTCAATCTAGTCAGCTTCGTCAATCCAATTCATCTGAATCGCTTCTAAAACACCTTCATTGGAGCGTTGTGGATCATCATCAAAGCCTTCAAGCTCAGTTACCCAGCGATGCAAATCCGTAAAGCGGATATACTGCGGATCGGTCTCTGGGAATTTTTCATAAAGCTCAATGGCAATATCCAAACTGTCTGTCCATTTTAACTTCTGCGGGGTCATAGTAGCTCCTTATTTTTCAATCTTTTTTATAAAATGACATTATAGAATATATAGACAATATATACATAATCGCTATCCTATACATAAACACTATCCTAGCAAAATTCAGCATAGGATTATAGCCAAGTTCGTTATGCCGCCTTTGCTGATTTAGTCGACTCAGTAGATTTAATCGCTACTTGATGCTGATTCCATGACTCAATAACTTCTGTCAGCTGTTCACCAGTCATATCTAGCACCGCAGTTGCGCACTTACCTTGCTTATTGGTTAAGACAAATTTGGTCATACCTACTGCCATTAACTGGTTTTTGACAAAAAAGCGATGCTCAAAGTAGACGTATTTTTTATCCCAACCGACAAGCGTACTATTTACCGTCATCTTATCTAAAAATTTAATTTGCTTCAGATAGACCATCTCCTGCATGGCGATAATCCAGCCTAGATTTTTAATGCCCTTTTGATGACAGCACGCCATAAGCCATTTTGTGATATTTAGCTCAATAAAAGACAGATAGCGGTAATTAGGCAGATGATCTCGAAAGCCCATGTCGTGCGGTAATACTCGATAGTGGCGGATAGTCGGTGCCGTTAATGTCTCAGTACTCAAGTGCTCACTTGCCGATTGCTGCTTGAGCTGCTGTTTTAATAGGCTAACCATAATAAAAAAACGTATTAACATATTCATAAATAACTCTCTTAACGCTTATTTTTTGTGAACTTA
>NZ_NEXU01000130.1:0-5769 GCF_002224105.1 Psychrobacter sp. DAB_AL32B
GTCGGGGGATAATCAGGAATAGAGAGCTGACGATGACCTACTCTCACATGGGCGGACCCACACTACCATTGGCGCGACGATGTTTCACTTCTGAGTTCGGGAAGGGATCAGGTGGGGCCATCGTGCTATTGTCGTCAGCAAAGGGGGTTAGATATGAGTCTGTTATTATTGTTTTGACGTCAAGATATTATCTATTGGTCGATTAACTTGTAACCTAACTGAATCAAGGTTAAAGGTGATATCGAAATATTACTTTCTATGTTATAGCATAAAGCTATACAAGATAGATTAATTAGAGCTTTCATACAAACCACTTGGGTGTTGTATGGTCAAGCCAAACGAGCAATTAGTACAGGTTAGCTACACACATCGCTGTGCTTCCACACCCTGCCTATCAACGTCGTAGTCTTCAACGGCTCTTTAGGGAAATCTTATCTTGAGGTGGGCTTCCCGCTTAGATGCTTTCAGCGGTTATCCCATCCGAACGTAGCTACCGGGCAATGCCACTGGCGTGACAACCCGAACACCAGAGGTTCGTCCACTCTGGTCCTCTCGTACTAGGAGCAGATCCTCTCAAATTTCCAACGCCCACGGTAGATAGGGACCGAACTGTCTCACGACGTTCTAAACCCAGCTCGCGTACCTCTTTAAATGGCGAACAGCCATACCCTTAGGACCTGCTTCAGCCCTAGGATGAGATGAGCCGACATCGAGGTGCCAAACACCGCCGTCGATATGAACTCTTGGGCGGTATCAGCCTGTTATCCCCAGAGTACCTTTTATCCGTTGAGCGATGGCCCTTCCATACAGAACCACCGGATCACTAAGACCTACTTTCGTACCTGCTCGACTTGTGGGTCTCGCAGTTAAGCGCGCTTTTGCCTTTATACTCTATGAACGATTTCCGACCGTTCTGAGCGCACCTTCGTACTCCTCCGTTACTCTTTAGGAGGAGACCGCCCCAGTCAAACTACCCACCATACATTGTCCTCGGTATTGTTATACCTGAGTTAGAACCCCGACATGACCAGGGTGGTATTTCAAGATTGGCTCCACAAACACTAGCGTGTCTGCTTCAAAGCCTCCCACCTATCCTGCACAAGTCAGGTCAAAGTTCAATGTAAAGCTGTAGTAAAGGTTCACGGGGTCTTTCCGTCTAGCCGCGGGTACACAGCATCTTCACTGCGATTTCGATTTCACTGAGTCTCTGCTGGAGACAGCGCTGCCATCATTATGCCATTCGTGCAGGTCAGAACTTACCTGACAAGGAATTTCGCTACCTTAGGACCGTTATAGTTACGGCCGCCGTTTACTGGGGCTTCGATCAAGAGCTTCGCTTACGCTAACCCCATCAATTAACCTTCCAGCACCGGGCAGGCATCACACCCTATACGTCCACTTTCGTGTTTGCAGAGTGCTGTGTTTTTAATAAACAGTTGCAGCAGCCTGGTATCTGCGACTGCCAACAGCTCAAGGAGCAAGTCCTATCACCATCGGCAGCGTACCTTCTCCCGAAGTTACGGTACCATTTTGCCTAGTTCCTTCAGCAGAGTTCTCTCAAGCGCCTTGGTATTCTCTACCTGATCACCTGTGTCGGTTTAGGGTACGATTCGTTTATAACTATTGCTTAGAAGCTTTTCCTGGAAGCATGGTATTTGCCACTTCGCTGTACAAGTACAGCTTGCTATCAGATCTCAGTATAATGACAGTCCGGATTTGCCTAAACTGTCTACCTACATCCTTCCACCTGGACAACCAACGCCAGGCTGGCATAACCTACTCCGTCCCTCCATCGCATTATAAACAAGTATTGGAATATTAACCAATTTCCCATCGACTACGCCTTTCGGCCTCGCCTTAGGGGTCGACTCACCCAGCCCCGATTAACGTTGGACTGGAACCCTTGATCTTCCGGCGTGCGAGCTTTTCACTCGCATTATCGTTACTCACGTCAGCATTCGCTCTTGTGATACCTCCAGCATGCCTTACGACACACCTTCACAGGCTTACACAACGCTCCCCTACCACTTGAAAACAAATTCAAATCCGCAGCTTCGGCTCCTAGTTTGAGCCCCGTTACATCTTCCGCGCAGGCCGACTCGACTAGTGAGCTATTACGCTTTCTTTAAAGGATGGCTGCTTCTAAGCCAACCTCCTAGCTGTCTATGCCTTCCCACCTCGTTTCCCACTTAACTAGGAATTTGGGGCCTTAGCTGGCGGTCTGGGTTGTTTCCCTCTCCACAATGGACGTTAGCACCCACTGTGTGTCTCCCGGATATCACTCATCGGTATTCGGAGTTTGCATCGGTTTGGTAAGTCGGTATGACCCCCTAGCCGAAACAGTGCTCTACCCCCAATGGTGTTCGTCCGAGGCGCTACCTAAATAGCTTTCGGGGAGAACCAGCTATCACCGAGTTTGATTAGCCTTTCACCCCTATCCACAAGTCATCCCCTGGCTTTTCAACGACAGTGGGTTCGGTCCTCCGGTGCCTGTTACGGCACTTTCAACCTGCTCATGGATAGATCACTCGGTTTCGGGTCTATGCCCTGCAACTAAACGCCCTATTAAGACTCGGTTTCCCTACGGCTCCCCTAAACGGTTAACCTTGCTACAGAACATAAGTCGCTGACCCATTATACAAAAGGTACGCGGTCACCCTAATAAATTAAGGCTCCCACTGCTTGTACGCACACGGTTTCAGGTTCTATTTCACTCCCCTCACAGGGGTTCTTTTCGCCTTTCCCTCACGGTACTGGTTCACTATCGGTCAGTCAGGAGTATTTAGCCTTGGAGGATGGTCCCCCCATCTTCAGACAGGATTTCTCGTGTCCCGCCCTACTTAATATGTTAACGCTAATGTTTCGAATACAGGACTATCACCTACTACGGTCAGCTTTCCCACGCTGTTCTTCTACATTAGCATTAATCGGCTTCTCCCCGTTCGCTCGCCGCTACTTGGGGAATCTCATTTGATGTCTATTCCTAAGGGTACTGAGATGTTTCACTTCCCCTCGTTCGCTTCTTGTACAAGTACAAGATACCTACCTTATGGTAGGTGGGTTTCCCCATTCAGAAATCTCCGGATCACAGGATATTGCCGCCTCCCCGAAGCTTATCGCAGGCTGTCACGTCTTTCATCGCCTCTGACTGCCAAGGCATCCACCATGTGCGCTTCATTACTTGACCATACAACCCCAAGTAGTCTTGATCTATAAATAGATCTTAACTTCTAAGTGCTATATAAGTCTAATTATGATAACGATATCACCTATGTTTATACGCTTGATTCAGTTCTCTTTACTTTTTTAATAACTCACTACTGGGATAACAACTGATGTCGTTAAGTAGTGAGTTATTAAGGTTAGGAACAACGCGTGAACACGTGTTCCTAACCCAGACTCATATCTATGTTTTTAAATAGTTTCTATGCTCTCATCGAGTCACAGATTCTGTATAAAACAGAAGTAAATAATCATCGCCGATCATTTAATTCTGTTTATGCTTATTTTATATATTTACTATCGTATTTATTATGGTGGAGCCAAACGGAGTCGAACCGTTGACCTCCTGCGTGCAAGGCAGGCGCTCTACCAACTGAGCTATGGCCCCGTATATAATAATGGTAGGCCTGGGCAGACTTGAACTGCCGACCCCCGCGTTATCAACACGGTGCTCTAACCAGCTGAGCTACAGGCCTGTGTCTGCCTGTAAAGGCAAAGCGCTAATAATAAATACTAGCTAAACTAAAGAACAACTTGTTGTGAATTCTTGCTGACCGAATGCGTCTATAAGGAGGTGATCCAGCCGCAGGTTCCCCTACGGCTACCTTGTTACGACTTCACCCCAGTCATCAACCACACCGTGGTGAACGCCTTCCCGAAGGTTAAGCTATCCACTTCTGGTGCAATCAACTCCCATGGTGTGACGGGCGGTGTGTACAAGGCCCGGGAACGTATTCACCGCGGCATTCTGATCCGCGATTACTAGCGATTCCTACTTCATGGAGTCGAGTTGCAGACTCCAATCCGGACTACGATAGGCTTTTTGAGATTCGCATCACATCGCTGTGTAGCTGCCCTCTGTACCTACCATTGTAGCACGTGTGTAGCCCTGGTCGTAAGGGCCATGATGACTTGACGTCGTCCCCGCCTTCCTCCAGTTTGTCACTGGCAGTATCCTTAGAGTTCCCGGCTTAACCCGCTGGTAACTAAGGACAAGGGTTGCGCTCGTTGCGGGACTTAACCCAACATCTCACGACACGAGCTGACGACAGCCATGCAGCACCTGTATTCTAATTCCCGAAGGCACTCCCGCATCTCTGCAGGATTCTAGATATGTCAAGACCAGGTAAGGTTCTTCGCGTTGCATCGAATTAAACCACATGCTCCACCGCTTGTGCGGGCCCCCGTCAATTCATTTGAGTTTTAACCTTGCGGCCGTACTCCCCAGGCGGTCTACTTATTGCGTTAGCTGCGTCACTAAGTCCTCAAGGGACCCAACGACTAGTAGACATCGTTTACGGCGTGGACTACCAGGGTATCTAATCCTGTTTGCTACCCACGCTTTCGAGCCTCAGTGTCAGTATTATGCCAGAAGGCTGCCTTCGCCATCGGTATTCCTCCAGATCTCTACGCATTTCACCGCTACACCTGGAATTCTACCTTCCTCTCACATACTCTAGCTCAACAGTATCAGATGCAGTTCCCAGGTTGAGCCCGGGGATTTCACATCTGACTTATCGAGCCACCTACGCTCCCTTTACGCCCAGTAATTCCGATTAACGCTTGCACCCTCTGTATTACCGCGGCTGCTGGCACAGAGTTAGCCGGTGCTTATTCTGCAGCTAATGTCATCGTCCATGGGTATTAACCATGGAGTCTTCTTCACTGCTTAAAGTGCTTTACAACCAAAAGGCCTTCTTCACACACGCGGCATGGCTGGATCAGGGTTTCCCCCATTGTCCAATATTCCCCACTGCTGCCTCCCGTAGGAGTCCGGGCCGTGTCTCAGTCCCGGTGTGGCTGATCATCCTCTCAGACCAGCTACAGATCGTCGCCATGGTAGGCCTTTACCCCACCATCTAGCTAATCCGACTTAGGCTCATCTAATAGCGAGAGCAACAAGTTGCCCCCTTTCTCCCGTAGGTCGTATGCGGTATTAATTCGAGTTTCCCCGAGCTATCCCCCACTACTAGGTAGATTCCTAAGTATTACTCACCCGTCCGCCGCTCGTCATCTTCTAGCAAGCTAGAAATGTTACCGCTCGACTTGCATGTGTTAAGCCTGCCGCCAGCGTTCAATCTGAGCCATGATCAAACTCTTCAGTTTAATCTTGCTATGTAACCCTTTAAAGAGGCTACTAAACTTGGCTCATCTAATCTGGCAAAATCGCTAAAAATTATGTTCGTAATGAATTAACTTTGAGTTTTTTTACTGTCTTAAATGATAATTTTTATAGTTAGAATCCTCTCGAAAAGAGAGTCAACCAACTTTATTTTTATGCATTCTGAATCAGCAAAAATCCACACAAGTTGTTCTTTAGTTATGCTTTTAAATAGTATCGATCTACTGTCGTCCAGTAGATGATGTTTCTAACTAATCAGTTTAAGCTATTTGCTTATCTTGTTTAGCGAGCTGACTATCATATCATGTTTAAATAGTCTGTCAACCCTTTATTCTAATTCGTTTCAGTAAGTTATCTGGGTTATAAGTTTGTTAACTTATTTGCCAGCTTCCTTTGCTGAGGTGCGTATTATAGACGCTTTTAAT
>NZ_NEXU01000131.1:0-4802 GCF_002224105.1 Psychrobacter sp. DAB_AL32B
TAATCACGACAAATACGTTCACAATTTTATATAGAAGATTTCTCAAAAATACTTTATATTCCATTAAAAATTACACATAGAAAAGTGGCTAGCAATAGCCACTTTTTTTATACCACATATCTTTAGTAGATACACTTAGCTTTACGCAACCAGACAGGACATGTCATGAGACATTTTTATTTAGACTTTATCTTCACGGCCATTGCCCTAGCGGTCGCGGCATGGTGGGGATATTCACATGGTGGTATGGGCGGTATGATAACCACCTTATCCATTACCGCTATCTTGGCCGTCATGGAGATTTCATTATCATTCGATAATGCGGTGGTCAACGCCTCAGTTCTTAAGGGCTGGGACGAATTTTGGAAAAAGATATTTTTAACGGTTGGTATTTTAGTCGCCGTATTTGGTATGCGTTTGGTGTTCCCGATTGTCATCGTTGCCGTGACTGCCGACCTTGGTATGATGCAAGTTATAGATTTGGCATTGAACGATCCTAAAGAATACTCCGCCAGACTCTTAGCGCATCATGCTGAAATCTCAGCGTTCGGTGGTATCTTCTTGCTACTGGTATTCTTAAACTTTATCTTTGATGAAAAAGAAGTCCATTGGTTTGATTGGCTTGAGAGCCGTTTGGCCAAACTGGGCAAGGTCGATGCCATGAGTGTTTTTGTCGCGCTTATCGTATTAATGATTGCGGTATCATTTTCTAATCCTAATCAATCAGCTGCTGTCCTAATCGCTGGTGTATGGGGTATCTTGGTATATCTCGGCGTACAAGTGGTCTCTGGTATGCTTGAAGGTGATCTTGAAGAAGATTTAGAAAACGAAGAAAGTGGTTCAGGCGCCGCCGCGACCAGCGCGATTATGAAAGGCGGTATTATCGGCTTTTTATACTTAGAAGTGCTGGATGCGTCGTTCAGTTTCGACGGAGTGATTGGTGCATTTGCCATTACTAATGACGTGATTGTGATTATGCTAGGTCTTGCTATCGGTGCGATGTTTGTGCGTTCGATGACGATCTTCTTGGTGGACAAAGGCACGCTGGATGAGTTCATCTATCTTGAACACGGCGCGCATTATGCCATCGGTGCCTTAGCGATTATCATGTTATTGTCGGTGAAATTCCATGTACCAGAGATCATTACTGGTCTGATTGGTATTGCCTTTATTGGCTGGGCATTGCTTGCATCACTGAAGCATCGTAAGTTAGAAGCCAAGAAAGTTATTTAATTCGATGGTTTTTAGTTTAAAAGCGGATGGTGTCTAACGCAGGTTATATCAAAATTTTGGTATAGCCTGTTTTCTCTTAAACCTTACGCTCTATTATCTGATGAGCGATGGCGATGCTGATAGATTGATGTGGAAAGTGATTATCCATATGACATTTGTATCGTCCGGCTTATTATTTGCGTTTATGGATAAGATTGTCGGTGATACCAAAAAACACTAAAGCCACTAAAAACACTTTAATTTACATGTCTTAGCACATTGCCACTGCTAATATACGCTGAAAAAACAGAAACTGGAAATTGAGTTGATGCAGAGTTGTATTGCCCAGCAAAATGCTTAAAACTTATCTTTAATATTTAAGTCAGATAAGACTAAAAATTTACTAAAATCTTTATTAAAAAAACTATTAATCTATTAACGCAAATAGACGCTAAGGAGCGCACATGGCAGGGGCCAGTTTATTAACCTTACTTGATGATATCAGTGTGATCTTAGATGATGTGTCAATCATGACCAAGGTTGCCGTCAAAAAAACGGCGGGTGTATTGGGCGATGATTTAGCCCTTAATGCTGAGCAAGTTTCAGGGGTTAAAGCAGACCGTGAGCTGCCAGTGGTTTGGGCAGTCGCTAAAGGCTCATTCGTTAACAAGCTTATTCTAGTGCCATTAGCGCTGCTCATCAGTGCCGTTTATCCCCCTTTAGTCACCTTCTTATTGATGTGTGGAGGTGTATATTTGGCTTATGAGGGCGCTGAAAAAATAATTCATAAATTCTGGCCACATATTTTACCTCATGATGAAGATCAAATCGCCCGCCTACGCGCCAATGCTGATGAGACGATTGACTTAGTTGCTTTTGAAAAGGACAAAATCAAAGGTGCGGTGCGTACAGATTTTATCCTGTCGGCAGAGATTATTGTGATTGCGCTAGGCTCAGCAGCTGGAGCGACTCTCTTAGAGAAAAGCTTGGTGCTGTCCATTATTGCCGTTGGCATCACAGTGGGCGTTTATGGTTTGGTAGCGGGTATCGTCAAAATGGATGATTTAGGTTTACATCTAATGAAGCAGACGAGCAATGCAAAGCAAAAAATAGGCGGCTTTTTATTGTCAGCGGCACCAAAATTGATGAAGTTTTTATCGATTGCTGGGACGTTAGCGATGTTTTTAGTGGGCGGCGGTATCTTGGTGCATGGGATTGATTTTTTGCATCATGAAGTTGAAGACTTAGCGCACCTGACAGGAATATTTGAAAGCATAACAACCATGCTCTTAAATGCTTTAGTAGGCTTGATCGTCGGTGTCATCGTCGTGGCTATTATTACCATGATTGGTAAAGTACGTGGTAATAAACCATCTTCTGCGCATTAAAAATTACTAATGCTTGTGTTTATTTAACCCCTTTTTACAGAGCGTGATAAGTTATGTTTGAATTTGATTTGAGCTTAAAACTGTTGGGATATCATTTTATTCAATTAGGCATTGCTTTCATACTTTCGCTACCGATTGCGCTCAATCGTGAGACAAAAGATAAGGGTGCAGGACTTAGAACCTTTCCCTTAGTGAGTATTGCCTCGTGCGCTTTTATGCTAGTCGCTGTAGATATCTATCACGGATCAGAGCCTGAAGCGAGAATCATGTACGCGATTATTACGGGTATGGGTTTCATCGGTGGTGGTGCTATTTTTAAAGGTGACAATACGGTAAAAGGTACTGCGACGGCAGCAAGTTTATGGAATACTGCTGCTATTGGCATCTCCGTGGCTTATGGGCGCTATGAGATTGCGATTATCTTGTCGGTTGTTAATTTCTTAATTCTGCAATTCTCAGAACCATTCAAGGCAAAAGATAAGCTGGATTAGTCATTCTATTTGGTTCCAGTTTATATTTCTAATATAAAGGTCTTTAAAATGAGCATACAAACGCTCAACGGCATAGCGTTGAGCGTTTTTCTATGAGCTCTCTAAACAGTAGCTAACATTGATTGCAGTGGATTATCTGCTTACGGATGCCACGATTTAACCAGCCATAATAGCTCAATGGCTTAACATTTAATACTTGGCACATGCAGGTAATGCTAAAGTTTTTCTGATTCGCTATGTGTCGCTACTTGAGTTTGAATCGATATATTATGACAGTCTTAAATCATCAGCTTTAGCTGCCTGACTTCAATAAAACAGTCTCAGATATTGTCGGGGCGGTTCAATCGCTATCTCCCTTTATCATTATTTTCTTACTTCCTTATTATTTTCTAAGTTTGTCATAAATGACAATAATTTCTGCTGAATGTCAAATACAGCGATTACTCTGATATTTATTTTTATTTTACAAAATTAATATTCCTGACCATTTAGTCAGTTATTTTAATGAAATCATAAACTTAGCGCATATCAATGACTTAGCGCAGCATACGATCATTTTTTTTCAGTCAGTTTACAGTTGTCAGTGCTTATGAAACATGCTTAACTGTTTCAAAGTGTTAATAATTGCTGCAGAAAATCATCATAAACGACAGACTTTGTGGCCTTTAAGAATGCTTTTACTGATAATGTTTATCTTAATAATTCTTTATTTTTACCGAAAGCTGACTGTAATTTCCCCCTAGTATCATAGGCGCGTTTTGATAGGAAGTTAAAACTCGTTTGACATGCCATGACAGCAAAGCCTGCTAGGATCAACCACTGTATATAAAGGAATACTACTGTGCGTTATAACTCATCTGCAAACCTACCATTGACTACCCAATCACTTAAGGTACTTAGCTGTAAATCTTTTTATATCAAACCATTAGCGACCGCAGCTATTGCTATTGTGGCTTTAGGCGGTATGACTGGTGCTCATGCTAAAACCTTATTTAAAGATACCAGTGTTACTTTACTGCACGGTGGTAATTTTGAACTGCTACCTAAAGGCATAGATAGTGAAAACCTTACTACACTGACTTTAGAGCATGCCTCTACCCATGATTGGGGCGGTGTATTCTTCTTCGTTGATCGTCATCAAGGTGGAGAGTACGATCTTAAAGATCAAGCTGGAAACGTGATTGGAAGTAAAGATTATAAAGAGACTTTTGGTAAATTTTCTCCTAAGTTTAAAGTGGCATCATTTAATGACGGACTTATCAAACAAGTCAATCTAGCTGGTGTCTATGAGTTCAGCTCAAACAGTACAGGTTTTGGTCAGGATAACTATTGGGCGGGGGTTGGGGTTGATTTAAACTTACCGATTCCTGGCATGAAATATGCGTCTGCGACCTTGTATCATTCATTTAATGACGTCAAGCCAGATGACCAAAAAATTACGTTAACCGCTGCTTGGGAACGTGATAAAGTGTTGATTGATGGTTATGTCGATTTTGCGTTCAACAGTGATACGCTTGAAAATAACATTCACTTTAACCCGCAAGTTAAGTACAACTTGCAAGAAGCGCTTGGTATTGATAATCGCTTAGAAGTCGGTGGTGAATACAGCTATTGGAAAAATAAATTTGGCGTCGATGGTGTGGACGAACATGCTGTTATGGCACTGGTAAAATACCACTTCTAAACTGCGATCGCGTTTAAAAGTATAAAT
>NZ_NEXU01000132.1:0-3068 GCF_002224105.1 Psychrobacter sp. DAB_AL32B
TTTTGTATAGGGGTATTGAATATAAAAGCTGGCTACTGTAACGCAAAAAAGCCACCGCAGTGACTTTTTTATTTGGACGCTTCTATTTAAAAATTATATTGAAAACCAATTTCAGAGATTAATGAGCACCATTGATACTACGCACCATCTCTTCGACCATCTTCTTCGCATCGCCAAAGATCATCATGGTTTTGTCCATATAGAATAAACTGTTATCAAGACCTGCATAACCAGTATTCATCGAACGCTTAATCACCATCACCGTTTGCGCTTTAGTCACTTCTAGAATCGGCATCCCAAAGATTGGCGACGACGGATCGTCTTTCGCAGAAGGATTGACCACATCATTTGCCCCAATGACTAACACCACATCGGTACTGGCAAAGTCTGAGTTAATCTCATCCATCTCAAGAATATCATCGTAAGGCACATCGGCTTCCGCCAATAACACGTTCATATGTCCTGGCATACGACCAGCGACCGGATGAATGGCAAAGCGCACATTGACGCCTTCTTCTTTTAACAGCTCATATAACTCTTTGACCGCATTCTGCGCGCGACCTTGTGCCATTCCGTAACCTGGGACAATCACCACACTACTGGCATTAGCCATTAAGAAACCCGCATCTTCTGCTGAACCTGCTTTATAGTTCTTTGGCGCGCCATCATCGCCACCAGCGGCGACCGCTGACGTACCCATACCACCGAACAAGACGTTGAGTAATGAGCGGTTCATGGCTTTACACATGATATAAGACAAGATCGCGCCAGATGAGCCGACGAGCGAACCGGCAATAATCAACATCGAGTTGCCGAGGGTAAAACCAATACCCGCTGCCGCCCAACCTGAGAACGAGTTTAGTAGAGACACAACCACTGGCATATCACCGCCACCGATTGGCGCAATCCACATCCAACCAAAGATCACCGCAATCACTGCCATGGCATAGAAGGCAGGTAATGAATTCGTGACGAAATATATGCCGCCAAAGCCAATCATCGCAATGAAAAGTATTGCTTGTACAGGCTTTACCCAGCCACCAACCAAGGTCTTCGCCCAGCTCTTAGCCGCCAATTTACCAAAAGCAAAGACCGACGCTGAAAAGGTAATCGCACCGATAAAGCAACCGATAAACAATTCAATGCGAGCAACCGTGCCATGCTGTTGTTCAGTATGCAGTACTGTTGCTAAGGCAATCGCGACTGCGGCCAAACCAACAAAGGAATGCATCAAAGCAACTGTTTCTGGCATCTGGGTCATGGCGACTGTCTTCGCTTTCCACATGCCGACGACAGCACCCAACACCATCGCACCGATAATCAACCACAGCACAGGACCTTCTGCTAAGAAGAAGGTGGTTACAACGGCAATGGCCATGGCAACCATACCCAAGCGATTACCACGAATCGCCGTTTTGGGGCTAGATAAACCCCGTAAGGTCAAAACAAAAAGAATGGCACCAATTAAGTAAAACCAGTCCGCATTAGCCGCAATCATATTGGCAAACTCATTCATGCGTCACCTCCAGTAGCGGGTGCTACGACCGCTTTTTTCGCTTTTGGTTTAAACATGGCAAGCATACGCTCGGTCACCGCAAAACCACCAAAAATATTAATACTGGCTAAAAATACCGCAAACGCTCCAAGTAAACTGGTCGGCGTAAATATCGAACCATCAATGGTGACGGTTTGGAGCATCGCCCCGACAATGACAATACTGGATAAAGCATTGGTTACGGCCATCAATGGTGTATGTAGTGCTGGAGTCACGCCCCAAACGACGTAGTATCCAACAAAAATAGCAAGCACAAACACGGTAAAAATCGCTACAAATGGCGTGCTACTCATGGCCGCACCCGCTGGCGCTGCCGCTAAAATAGTGGCAATCATCTTATCCTCCTAAAAATTGTTTCGTTACTGGCAAATGTATAATCATAAGATATTGAGATTTGGGAATTGAGATTTAGCGCTTAGCGAGACGTACTTGGTTGTCATGTGTCACGGCTAATGCGCCTTGAATCTCATCTTCCATGTCTAAGTTGAGTGCCAGTGTGTTTGCTGCAGCGGCGTCTGTCGCAGCAGGCGCAATTAAGGTGGTGATAAAATTGACCAGGTTGTTGGCATACAAGTCTGAAGACTGCGCGGCAAGCATGGATGGAATATTGGCGGCACCGACAATACGTACGCCATTGGCCGTCATAATGGTTTCATCAGGCACACTGCCTTCGACGTTGCCGCCTGTTCCAGCAGCCATATCAATCAATACGGAACCTGCCTTCATTTTGGCAAGGGTTGCTTGGTGTACTAAGCGCGGTGCTTGACGGCCGGGGATTTGTGCCGTGGTGATGACGATATCTGCATTGCTTAAGGCTTTGTCGACGACAGCGGCTTGGTCTTTGACATATTGCTCTGATGGCGTCCACGCATAACCACCTGTAGACTTAGCGGTCTCAGCTTCCTCGGCACTCATTGGTACATCAAGCCATTTACCACCCAATGACTCTACTTGTTCACGAGCGGTTGGACGTAGATCGCTTGCTTCAACGACAGCGCCTAAGCGCTTAGCCGTGGCAATCGCTTGTAGACCTGCAACGCCGACACCTAAGATAACTACTTTGGCAGGCTTAACCGTACCGGCTGAGGTCATAAACATGGGGAAAGGACGTGAGTAT
This sequence comes from Psychrobacter sp. DAB_AL32B, assembly GCF_002224105.1. Taxonomy (NCBI): domain Bacteria; kingdom Pseudomonadati; phylum Pseudomonadota; class Gammaproteobacteria; order Moraxellales; family Moraxellaceae; genus Psychrobacter; species Psychrobacter sp. DAB_AL32B. Next base: position 2,673 of record NZ_NEXU01000132.1, read on the forward strand.
TCATTGGCCGCTAGCAATACCGCTTTGTAACCGGCAAGGTTGGCTTGCGATGACAAGACATCCATATTCTGCGCCCGCGATAAGGTACGTGGCAATAACTCCATGGCAAAGGCGGTAGCCCCTTTGGCAGCATAGGTATCAAGTTGGGTATTGCGATATGGGTCGAGCATGCCAACGACGATTTGACCAGAGGTTAAGTGGTCGGTTACCGCTGGTGGTAGATCATTGACGGTGGTAATGATTTGAGACTGGCTGACGACGTCAATGCTGCTATTGGCAATGTCAGCTCCAGCCGCTTGATACAGCTCATCGGCATAATATGCTGCTTGACCCGCACCTGACTGGATGACAACCTCAAACCCAAGTTTGCGTAACTTTTTTACTGCGTCTGGGGTT
>NZ_NEXU01000133.1:0-1952 GCF_002224105.1 Psychrobacter sp. DAB_AL32B
ACTCTAATTTTGGCTGATATATCTTCAGAGCATGGTCATGCAATTCATATTTTAGCGAAGAACCTTTGTAGCATTTCAGCTAGTAGCTTATTACGCTTACAATTTGAATCGCTATTAAGAGCAAAGTGGCTATACTGGGTCGCTTCTGATGAGGTTATAGAAAGGTTTAATAAACCTTTAACAGAGCAGAATGTAAAGCAAGCAGAAAAACGCATACCTACAATTAATATTATTTTATCGGAGCTTGAGCTTAAAGTAGAAGAAGGTAAGGTTCCTAAAAAAGCACTAATGCTAATGCAAGAGTTTAAAAATATGGCGTTAAAAGCCTCTAATTCTTATGTCCATAGTGGGATGCATGCATTTTCTAGAAGAAAAGATGGATTTCCAGAACCATTGATGATTCAGATTCTACAGAACTCTAATGGATTAGAAGCTTTAAAAGCAATGTTACTTGCAACATTAGTTCAATCTAATGAAATAATGCAGGAAGTGCTTAATCTTCAATATATTTATTTAGATTGTTTACCCATGCATACACCGGAAATCATGGATAGGTTCTACGGTATATCATAATAAAAGCCTAAAAAATCAAGTCGCATTAACGTGTTAGAAGAACGGCTTTTTACTGAGCAGTCTCATCCCGTCTAAACGTCCATGTTTTATCATTAGAAGCGTCATCAACATAATAATAACCCGCCAAATTAAATTGCTTCAGCTGCTCAGCCTTGGTGAGCTTATTATCAGCGGCATATTTGACCATCAGCCCACGTGCTTTTTTGGCATAGAAGCTAATGACTTTATATTGACCATTCTTTTCATCTTCAAATCGTGGTGTGATAATCTCAGCATCCAGCGCTTTTTTCTTCACAGACTTAAAGTATTCATTTGAAGCTAAATTAATCAATACTTTGTCATCGCTATCAGCCATGCGCGAATTGATAGTATTGGTCACTTCTTCGCCCCAAAATTCGTATAAATTATCACCGCGCTCATTTTTGAGCTTGGTTCCCATTTCTAGTCGATAAGGCTGAATCAAATCGAGCGGTTTTAGCAAGCCATATAGGCCTGACAAAATACCCAGATGTTCATTAACGTAGATAGCCGTGTCTTTATCCATGTGATACATATCCAGACCTGTATAGACATCACCATCGAATAAATAACCGGCAGGCTTAGCGTTGTCGTCCGTAAAGGGTTCCTTATCACTCCAAGCCCAGTCTTGGTTACGCTTAGCATTCAGCTGCGCCAAATCATCAGAGATGCTCATCAGCTCTTGTAAATCAATCGGCTCTTTCGACTTCAATATTTTCATCAGTGTCTGTGAATGCTCAATCAGCTCAGGCTGACTATAGTAATTACCAAGATTCACTGGGATAGCGTCTGTTTCGTTCAAAGATTTGGCAGGAGAGAGTAAAAAATACATGGTTATTCCTTATTATAGTGAAGTGATAAACACTCCATTAACGTGTCAAGCTTTCTTATTATACGATACCTACAGGTTTAACTTGACTTACTCGTAGCTGTTTTGTATTTTTAAGCATTATCATAGACAGGTGTCAGACATCGAAGCAATCATAGTTGCCTCTGTAAGCTAATGGCTGACTGGCTTTGAGGCTTATACGGAAAAATAAAACTTTTTAATATAACAATAAAAGTTATACAAGTGGTGTAAATGCCTAACTTTTTATTTTACTTGTGGGTCATCATTAGACAATGAAAGTTAACGGATGATATCTCTATAATAAAACGGCATGATGGCAAAGCAGCTATCATTTATTAAATTGATAATCTTTGGTCTTAAGTGTTAAACCAACAGCAACCAAAGGTTTTTTTGTTCCCTGTGCTTTTTAAATGTGCGTTGAGGGTATTAAAAGTAATCATTAGACGTAAGGAGACGATATGAAGATCGGTGTCATTAGTGCAGATAGTGCAAGCGAGAGTCGGGTCGCATT
>NZ_NEXU01000134.1:0-1600 GCF_002224105.1 Psychrobacter sp. DAB_AL32B
TTGTATACGATTATTGTGCTATTCTAAATAACCTCATCCTATAACCAACTTATTAAATGGACGTTATAAGGCTCTAAATTGAAAAAACTACTTATATTATTATTATCTATCTTCTCCTTCTCTTCCACTGCAAATGCAGAACAGAAGTTAGTCGATTCGCAAGAGCAAAAATATCGGTTGTACTTTTCAATTATAAACATTGATACAGGTCCGATTGAGCTAAGAGAAAGACTACCTATTGAAGGTATGATATTCAATAAACTTGAACACGATGATGGCTCTGAATATTACTTAGCTACACTAAAAGAACCATTCCAAAGTGAAGAACGTCAAATCACTTATATCATTATTGGTGCAAGAAATTTAGGTCAGCATGTCGGTCCTAAAATGGATGGCCTTCCTGTTAATATCGCTTATGTAATAGATGACTCACTTCTCAATCAAAAAAATATGGACTTTAATAAAGGTAAATTTTCAGCTATTGGATTTGTTACAGACATTTCAAACGGAACATTCAAATCTTCAAACTAGTAAATTTATAACTAGAACAGAGATGCACCTTAACTTAGAAGTGAAATGTAATGGGCCAATGGTAGTGTGATTCCGGCCATGTGAGAGTAGGTCATCGACAGCTCTCTCTTCTTAGATTTGCCCCTTTCGCTGACGCGATGGGGGCTTTTCTTTGGCTAGGGTTTGAAAGTCAATCTATTCTTTAATGTATGTTAGGATGTTGATTGGTTTAAGGCAATGAAATTAGAATGGATTTAATATGAAATTTGGTTTTCTTATTGACGATAAGGCTTTTAAATGTGAGGAATTTGAAATTGCTCCTGTCCTAGATTTTGATTCTATTTTAAAAGACTTCAAAAATTCAAGAAGCGTTAGTAACGGTTGGTTTTATGGACCAGAAATAGAACTTGTGAAATCATCTTCTGAAAAGAAGCACTTCGCATCTAATGCCCCAATAGTTCATAAATCATTTTTTCAAATGAGTTCTACGCATCAAATAACATCAACTGAAAATTAATCTGATGACCATTTACAATTTCTTATTTTAGGATACGGGTTTTTACAAGGACTGTATCTTACTCCTGAAGGTTACTCGTATTTAGGGCGCACAGCTTTTAAGCCTACTACGTTAAATGGTGTATGTTTATTTGGTGCTGACTACGTCAATGGTATGGAAAGCATAAATCGATTTTATATTGATTCAACTCAGAAGAAACGAAATCAGATGTTTGCCTGTATTCATTGGTATCTAATGGGTCAAAGCTATCAATTTGAATGGGATAAATTTGATGCACAGTATAAAGTACTTGATGGTATTTGGAACCTTTCAGAATTAGAAGGTAATCATACTAAACGTTTAATAAAGTTATCAGAAAAATACAATTTAAAATTACCAGTTTGGGCAAAGTTGAATGCTAAAGGTAGAAGTAAACTTAGCGAACAAAGAAACGAGTTAGTGCATGAAGCAAAGTATGATGGGCATCCAATTGGTTACTCATATCCGAGCCCATCCCAGATTCTGTGTAACTGCCATTTAGATTAAATGCCTGCTGATACGATCATCAAACATAATCATAACAGCGATTTAAAG
>NZ_NEXU01000135.1:0-1497 GCF_002224105.1 Psychrobacter sp. DAB_AL32B
TCCAACTCATTAATAAAATCATGAATACGCTCTGCATTTTTACCCAAATCACTGCCACCAACCCGTGATTTACTGCGAATATCTAGCAGACGCTCGTTACCATTATCATTGATACGTATCACCACATCATCTTTAAAACCAAACCACGCCGTAGTATCCGTTGCTTCAACAATACCTTCGCTAGTATCAGTATTTACTAATTCCCAGCCTAAATTTTTGGCTACTTGTTCAACAGCACTTACTAATTCAGCTTTTGATTGTGAATAGCTAAGTGTTTTTAGTTCTGGATAGCCTTGACGTTGTTGCGCAGCAGTTGCTTCACCAGCGTAGGCGACTGGGTTTGGTGCATCAGCGCGTAGTGGGGCGATAGCTACAAACTCGGGTGGGTTAATTAAGTCAGTTGAAATATCATGAATGGGCGGTACGCTTTTACCCTTGCTTAGCATACCAAGTGGCAATCCGATAGCAACCATGGACAACACAACGGTGATCGCCACACTGGCCATTGTTAGCGTCTTTCGCTTGAATATAACTTGTAATATGAGCAATACAAGCGCTGCAATAGCGGTAAATATTCCATATTTGAATCCTGCAAACACCGTAGCTAATTCAATAATGCCATATTTATAAAGCGGCCCTGTCAATACTACTAACAAGAAAGCAATTAGACTGACGAAGCTCACTAAGATTTTCATTAGATTTCTCGCTTACTGTTTATTCAACAACCAAACACACTCTTTTACTGCCAAATCTGGCGCTGCATTCAGAGTAGATTGTTCACTTTCAAGCTCAGTAATTTGATAGTGGCTGGTATAGTACTGCTTAATTTGCTCATTACTGATCGAAAATGGTGGGCCATTCCGTTCATTTTGATCGTAATTGAGCGTCAGCAATAGTTGTGCGGTATAACCACTCAATTGCTGAACTTGTTCGCAATATTTTGGGCGCAACTCTGTGGGCATAGCTATGAGTGCGGCTCTATCGTATACCGCATCGATATTACCAATATCCTCTGGCGTCAGTGCAAAAATGTCGGTAACCCATAACGCTATCGTTTGACCTGAAACTACACCTTTATAGCATTTAGCATCTAAACTATGCTCATGTTCAATTATTGTAGGTGAGATGCCTTGTTCAATAAAAAACTCTTGTACGGCGGATTCGACTAATTCAATACCTACAACGTTGTAGCCTTGTTTTGCTAGCCATAGCATGTCAATTGATTTACCACATAAAGGTACAAAGACCCGGCTACCTGCTGGCAAGTCCAAAGTGGAAAAGTATTTAATCAATAATGGATTGACCTCCGGTTGATTAAACCCAATTCGCTTGTTCTGCCAACGTTCTTGCCAAAATTCAGGATTCATATTATTACCTTTATTAATGATATTTTTGGTGTCAGGCATCTTCTGTTTCGTACACCTTTACAGTTACTTGTCTTTTTCCAATCTACGTTAATACTAACCTTAATAGTAGCCGATAAAAAGGCCAAGCATA
>NZ_NEXU01000136.1:0-862 GCF_002224105.1 Psychrobacter sp. DAB_AL32B
TGAACTGACCCCCGAAACTTGGACGGTTAATTAAATATAGGACTGAGTTCTGTATTGCACAGGGCTCAGTCCTTTTAGTTTAAGCTGAATTCTTTCATGATTATAATAATGCATAAATCTATGAATCTGTTGTTCTAACACTTCAATAGTCTTAGGCTTCTCAATGTAGATAGTCTCACATTTGAGTGTCCCGAAGAAGCTCTCCATCAGTGCATTGTCTAAGCAATTACCCTTTCGGCTCATGCTTTGCTTGATATTATTCGCTTTGAGCGTTGTTGCAAACGGTTTCATCTGATAATGCCACCCTTGATCTGAGTGTAGCGTTAGCTCCTCGGTACGCTTTTTAGGTATCCCTTTAACCGCACTATCAAGCATCTGTTTGACCAAGTCATATACGGGTCGTCTTGATAACTGGTAGCTGATGATCTCATTGTTATAACAATCGAGTATCGGCGATAGATACAGCTTATCATCACCCACTTTAAACTCAGTAATGTCAGTGAGCCACCTGCGATTTGGCGCTCTCGCCCTGAATCTGCGTTTAACTCTATTCTTGGCAATAACGCCGCACTGTCCTTTATAGGATCGGTATCTTTGTCGTCTGATTCTCGCACTAAGTTTAAGCTCACTCATAAGTCGTGCGATAAGCTTGTGATTATAAGTCAAACCTTCGTTTTTAAGCGCTTTGGTGACTCTACGATAACCATATCGACCTTTATGGTAGTGATAAATCTCACTGATACGCTGTTTAAGATCGGCGTACTTATCATCAGTCTTTAGGACACGTAGATGATAGTAAAAGCTGCTTCTTGGTATATTAGCCACGATAAGAAGTAAAGCTAGCCGATGCTGATCGCTTAAT
>NZ_NEXU01000137.1:0-558 GCF_002224105.1 Psychrobacter sp. DAB_AL32B
CCTTCGATGAGCCTTGCTTTATCACTGCTTGTTCCTTTTGTTTGAGCAAGGCATCTAGCTTTTTTAGGTAGGCAACCTCCGCACGTAGGTATTCATTCTCACGTTTGAGTTCTGCTAGTGTTTTTTCATCATCTGGTTTGTCGGTAATAAATGGCTTGGTCATGGCGGTTCTACCTTTACGTTTGGATATTAGTCCAGACATGCCATAAAGCCGATACGCTTTGTGCCAATGACTAATTAAGGCAGGTGAGCTGATGTTGAACGTTAAAGCGACCTCGGATTGACTTAATCCTTGCTCTAACATGGTCGTAATCACGTGATGTTTAAACTCGCGACTATAGTGAGCTTTACTCGACTTTGGCTTGATGGCATCTATGCCACCGCTTTGGTATTGCTTAACCCATTTTTGTACAAGTTTCGAATCTACTTTAAACTTCTCACTTGTGGCAAGTCCGGTATGTCCTTGCCGATAGTATGCGATGACTTCGATCTTGAAGTCTAGTGTGTAACGCATAAAAATACCCCATAAGTTGTGTCCAACTTATGGGGGTCAGTTCA
>NZ_NEXU01000138.1:0-919 GCF_002224105.1 Psychrobacter sp. DAB_AL32B
TATAGTCAGTTCAAAATAAAAGTGTTATGGCTAGGACAAATATCATAAAACAATTTAGATAAGTCATTTTGCATCCAGCCTTGGCGTAGAAACTTCACCTGTGCCCATTTTTTCTCGATAGGGTTCAGATCAGGACTGTACGGCGGCAGCCATAGAATACGATGGCCATGTCTGTTCAGTAGCTTTTGAATGCGTTTGTTCTTATGAAACCGAGCATTATCCATGACTATCACGCATTTGGTTTTAAGACTTGGGATCAGCGTGTGTTTGCACCAGTAGTAGAATGTGCTGCTGTTAATATTGTGCTCAAAGTAATCAAGCGCAAACAGTATCTTTTCATAGAGAGCACCGATGACGTTAGTTCGCTTTTTTGCTTGCCAGTTGTAGCGATCAATACAAGGTTTGCCTATCGGTGCATAGCCGTAAGGGCGAATGGTTTCAGCGTCAAAGCCACTTTCATCCATATATACAATGGGGTAGCCTTGGTGCGTAAAGCTTTCCAGCTTACCTTGATAAGTCGCTCTTTTTATCGGGCACGCTTTTGGATGCTCCAGTGTCTTTTTTTTGACTGATGCCAAGACGCTTTAAGGCGTGATAAATACCTGTTTTACTACAGTTTAAACGACGTGCTCGCTCATACTGGTAATCATCAGGATGTTCTTTGACGTCATTAAGTAGCACGTCATCTGGTATTTTATAGGGCTTAGTTTGCCTGGTTATTTTGCTATGAACACGTCTCTTCCAGTTTTGTATGGTGGTTGGGCTGAGATTGTAGAATTCAGCCGCTTGAACAAAGGTCATACCCTCGTCTAAGCTTTTTAGTACTTGTCTACGAAAATCTAGTGAGTAAGTCATGGTCTTTATAATAACAATTGGATTTGATAATTAGTTTATAACACTTTTAAGTGGGTTTTACTAT
>NZ_NEXU01000139.1:0-845 GCF_002224105.1 Psychrobacter sp. DAB_AL32B
TCGATACAGCCCATATCATGAAACAGTTTAGGCAGATTATTCTCCATCCACCCTTGGCGCAGAAACTTAGCCTGTGCCCATTTTTTCTCGATAGGGTTCAGATCAGGGCTGTACGGTGGTAACCATAAAATACGATGGCCATGTCTGTTCAGTAGCTTCTGGATACGTTTATTTTTATGAAACCGAGCATTGTCCATCACAATCACGCATTTTCTCTTAAGGCTTGGAATAAGTGTGAACTTGCACCAGTGGTAGAATATATTGCTATTAATGTTCTGTTCAAAGTAATCAAGCGCAAATAGCATCTTTTCATAGAGAGCTCCGATGACATTAGTACGCTTCTTTGCTTGCCAATTGTAGCGATCAATACAAGGTTTACCAATCGGTGCATAGCCATGAGAACGAATGGTTTCAGCCTCAAAGCCGCTTTCATCCATATAGACAATGGGATAGCTTTGCTGTTTAAAGCTATCAAGCTTTCTCTGATACGCCGCTCTTTTTATCTGACAGGCCTTTGGATGCTCTAAGGTCTTTTTTTTGACTGATACCGAGGCGCTTTAAAGCATTAAAGATACCTGTTTTACTACAATTTAAGCGGCGGGCTCTTTCGTAGTTATAATCATCAGGGTATCTTTTTACATCATCAATTAATGCATCATCAGGTATTTTAGTCGGTGCTTTATTTCTGGTTGTTTTAGGGACTAAATTCTGCTGCCAGCTATGAATGGTGCTGGTACTAAGTCCATAAAAAAGCGCAGTTTCTCGGATGGTCATGCCATCAGCAATGCTAGAAAGTACCTGTTTGCGATAGTCAATTGAATAAGTCATTGTTTATTTCATTAAAT
>NZ_NEXU01000140.1:0-844 GCF_002224105.1 Psychrobacter sp. DAB_AL32B
GAGCCTTTCCTAAAAAGTGTGTAACTGCTTATAATCCACTAACCGGAGAATAAGCAATGACTAACCAAACTGACCTTAAGAAACTGGCCGAGCAAATGGCCAGTAGCATGAAAAGCTTTGATGACATCAAAGACTTTCAGAAGCAGCTCATGCAATCGTTTATCGATACCGCTCTTGAAGCTGAGATGGAAGACCATCTAGGCTATCCCAAGCATGAAAAGGCTGATAAGCCTAATAAACGCAACGGTCATACTAAAAAGACCGTCCGCAGTGACACAGGCGATCTTAAGATATCCACCCCAAGAGACCGCGTTGGCAGCTTTGAGCCCGTACTCGTCAGTAAGCATCAAACCCGTATTTCAGGTCTTGATGACAAAATCATATTCTTTTACGCCAAAGGCCAAACCACCACTGAGATCGTCGAAACCATCAAAGAGCTTTATGATGTTGACATCTCAAGCTCTCTTGTCTCAAGAGTCACCGATAATATCTTAGAGGACATCACTGCATGGCAGAACAGGCCACTGAGCAGTATCTATCCTATTGTCTACCTAGACTGCATTGTCGTCAAAGTACGTCAAGACAAGCAGATCATTAACAAGGCTATCTATCTGGCGCTAGGTGTCGGTCTTGATGGTAAAAAAGAGCTGCTTGGCATGTGGTTATCAGAAAATGAGGGGGCTAAGTTCTGGCTGGGTGTTCTCACTGAGCTACAAAACCGCGGGGTTCAAGACATCCTCATTGCCTGTGTAGATGGTTTAAAGGGCTTCCCTGATGCCATCAACACCGTCTATCCAAAGGCACAGGTTCAGCTGTGTATCGTGCATATGGTGCGTTACTCAAT
>NZ_NEXU01000141.1:0-824 GCF_002224105.1 Psychrobacter sp. DAB_AL32B
GGACTGAGTTCTGTACTGCACAGGACTCAGTCCTTTCAGTTTCATCTGAATACGCTCATTGTTGTAATAATGAATATACTCGTGAATCTGTTGTTCTAAATCCTCAATCGTTTGAGGTTTTTCAATATAAATCGTCTCACACTTAAGTGTCCCGAAGAACCCTTCCATCAGTGCGTTATCTAAGCAGTTGCCTTTTCTGCTCATACTTTGCTTAATACCATGCTGTTTAAGCACCTGTCCAAACTGTCTCATTTGATAATGCCATCCTTGATCAGAGTGCAGCATTAGTGCCTTATCACGACACGCTTTAGTCTTTGCTAAAGCATCATCAAGCATCTTACTAACTAAGTCATAGGTTGGGCGCCTTGAGAGCGTATAACTGACGATCTCATTGTTATAACAATCGAGTATAGGCGATAAATACAGCTTATTATCACCCACCTTAAACTCAGTAATGTCAGTGAGCCAGCGTTTATGCGGATGACCTGAATAAAACTGGCGCTTTAAATGATTCTTCGCGATTTTACCTTGTTGTCCTTTATAGGAGCGGTACTTCTGACGTCTTATCTTTGCGCTAAGCTTCATTTGACGCATAAGCTTAGCAATGAGCTTATGGTTGTGATGAATCCCTAGATACTTTAACGCGGCCGTGACTCTGCGGTAGCCATACCTGCCTTTATGCTGATGGTAAAGTTCAGTAATTCGCTGTTTTAAATCAGCGTACTTATCGTCACTCTCAAGCTTTGTTCTATGGTAATAAAAGACGCTTTTAGGCATACATGAGGCTTTAAGTAAGTCAGATAAACAACAGCTATCCCTTAGTG
>NZ_NEXU01000142.1:0-748 GCF_002224105.1 Psychrobacter sp. DAB_AL32B
TTATTCTCCATCCATCCTTGGCGTAGAAATTTAGCTTGTGCCCACTTCTTCTCGATAGGATTTAGATCAGGGCTGTAGGGTGGTAAAAATAAAAGGCGATGGCCGTGTCTATTAAGCAGCTTTTGCACCCGTTTATGAAAGCTTGCGTTATCCATTACGATTACGCATTTGGTTTTTAGGCTCGGTATTAACGTGTACTTGCACCAGTGATAGAATACATCTCCATTGATGTTTTTCTCGAAGTAATCAAGTGCAAATAGTACTCTTTCGTACAGGGCACCAATGACGTTGGTACGTTTTTTACCTTGCCAATTGTAGCGATCGATACAAGGTTTGCCTATCAGTGCATAGCCATAAGGCCTGATGGTCTCATGCTCAAAGCCGCTTTCATCCATATAAACAATGGGATAGCCTTGAATCATATAATCACTCAAATGATTAAGATACTTAGCTCTTTTTATCGGGCAGGCCTTTGGATGTTCTAGTGTCTTTTTTTTGACTGATGTTCAATCGTTTTAAGGCATGATGAATGCCGGTTTTACTACAGCCTAGACGATTTGCGCGCTCATACTGATAGTCATCAGGATACGCTTTGACATCATGAAGCAAAGCGTCATCAGCTATTTTGGTCGGGGCTTTATATCGCCCTTTCTTAGGCTCTAAAATCTGTCTCCAGCTATGTATAGTACTGGTGCTAAGCTCGTAAAAAGCAGCAGCTTCTCTAACAGTCAGACCATTATCGATGCTA
>NZ_NEXU01000143.1:0-717 GCF_002224105.1 Psychrobacter sp. DAB_AL32B
AGTTTCAGTATCCGAATAATTACTGTCAGCCCAGCTCCTAATATTGCTTTCAAGTTTATTCCAAGATAGCATGAACTCTCCAAGCTCAGAGCTAATACTACCTATGACCTGCTCCTCAATATTATCCTTTTCAGTCTCTTCGATATGTAAGTTTGAAAGACTAGCAATAGCTTCTTCAATTATAGGCTTAATCTTATTAATTAAGTCTACTAAATTTTCATAATCATTTATTGTAAAAGTTTTATTATGAGCTACATCACATCTCAACTCATATAATTTTTGCCAATCATTGCTAAGTTCTTTTTCATTAATATCAATACTATCAGAGAAATGTTTGGACCAGTTAGACTCAGGTATTAATTTATCTAGACTCTCAATATCTTCAATAGTCAAATTTTTTTAATTTTAAGAGACTTTAATGTGTTGATCAGCTTATTTTTATTTGAAATGTACTCTTCACTAAATAAAAAATTCTTTAGTTGAATAAAATCAGTATTATGAAAATATGTGAAATCTTTCTTTAAGTTATTATCTTTTGTTCTAATTGAGTTGGCAACATCATCTGGCACATCAGTTTTATACCAGTTTACTCCAACATTTATCAACATGAACTTAGTTAATAATTTTCGCATTAAATTTTCTATTTCATAAATTAAGGGATAGGCTTTGGAAGCATAATACAGACTTAGACCATCAAATAAAATTTGTGGAGAATTA
>NZ_NEXU01000144.1:0-634 GCF_002224105.1 Psychrobacter sp. DAB_AL32B
GGGCGTGTTGAACATTCATAATTTCAACCAGAGATAAGCACAAGCAAGCGCCACCGTATTCTCATAACTTTGCTTGAGCTTATCAAATCTTGTGGCAACTGCTCTATAGTTTTTTAGTTTAGCGAAAGCGTTTTCTACTAAGTGGCGGACTTTGTACAAGTCCCAATCCATATGGTCGTTAGAGGACTTCGTGTTTCGTTTTCGAGGGATGTTATCACGCGTCCCTGCTTGTTTAATATGCGCCCGCAGTGCCTCAGAATCATAACCCTTATCGGCGCATACGGTCACTGTTGCGCTCAAATCTATGTTATCAATTAAGTCTGGTGCTATCTTCACATCATGAGTGGTGCCATCTGATAAGATAAAAGTGATTGGGTTACCATGAGCATCAACTGCTAAATGGATCTTAGTGGCACGTCCTGCCACACTTTTGCTAATACCTTGCAGGTTCTCATTACCACCACTGCTATGCTGATGCGCTTTAATATGAGTACCATCGATAAATACCCATTCGAGGTCTGAATCTTTGATTAATAAAGCGAACAACGCAATCAACTTATTACTGCGAAACCAGCGTTGGTAAGCTTTGTAGATGGTATTAGGCTTACCAAAATTCTCGGGTAAGTCACGCCAA
>NZ_NEXU01000145.1:0-606 GCF_002224105.1 Psychrobacter sp. DAB_AL32B
AAGCAGGAATAAGTTTGCAAAAAGGTGGCAGCATCATGCAAGACGATGATAAAACGCCTGAGCTTCGGCAACAAAAACGCCTCATACAAGCCAAAACGGTAGCAGAGTCAAGATTGCTCAATACGCCAGTCATGCAGTATTTAACCGAGCGCGGCGAAGGGAAAATGGGTAAAGTTCAGTTATATTAAACAATCAGAAAATTAATTATTAATATTTTACAAAAACCAGACTATTAGTAAGCGCATTGCACATATTAAAATATCAAGGTGAAATTGCTTTATCACCTTGATATTTTTGGTTTTATTACATGATAAGTCGCTTTAGTTGACCATAAGAGTTATATTTAAAAACTGTAAAATTCTTTGTAATCAGATATAATGGTTAAGTTATATTAACAATTATAAAGTAGCTTAGGTGAGAATATGTTAGATAATTTACGTGGTATGGCCGTGTTTGCCAGTGTGGTCGGACACGGCTCTTTTAGTGGTTCAGCTCGCGAACTGGGTATTACCACCAGTGCTGTCAGTCAGCAAATACGCTCTTTAGAAAACGAACTCGGTGTAGTGTTATTACATCGCTCAACCCGTAAGCTAAGCTGAACAGAAG
>NZ_NEXU01000146.1:0-576 GCF_002224105.1 Psychrobacter sp. DAB_AL32B
TCAAAATAAAATTTATAAAAATGCTTATGCAAAGTATAATCAAGAATTTCGTGGCCGGTCTGAATGCATCGATCTATCAGGACTTTTGTGTCACAATCAAGGTAAATTACGAGTACGTCTTCCATCTTAGCTAGGTGTTTTTCTAAATCATCATAGTTATCCCATAATTGAGGATCCCGACTAAACAGGTCACAGTATGTTTTAAAACCAATCGGTCCCCTATCGACTACAATATGTTTGTAGCAAGTGGCTTTATTTATAGCATGTTGTAAAGTTGATTTTCCCGAACGATCAACACCTTCAAGGATGATGATTTTTGGCTTAACAAATTCAGGAGTCGGCGCGACAACACAAGTAGTTGAGTTAGTCATAATTGTTATATCCTCCGATTTCTTTAATCTCTTTGCTTTACTTTGTATTTATATCTGGTGATTCGAAAACGTAAATTGAAATATAAAAAAGACTACTATAGCAGTCTTTATTGGCATAACTTTTATATCCGACATAACTTTTATATCTGCTTTATAAAAAACAAAAAAGGCTGGAGACAAATCTCCAACCTTTTATATAGCTAAC
>NZ_NEXU01000147.1:0-555 GCF_002224105.1 Psychrobacter sp. DAB_AL32B
AGCGTTTTTGGTGTCAATTTTGAAAGTACTATATAAAACCGAATTCGAAAAACTGAACACACGTAAAAGTATTGTGCTCATGATAGGTAAATGCATAGACAGACAAATACATAAGATAAATAGGTAAGGATATTAGCCCTAATTGACGCGATTTTTTAATCGACTAATGGTTAATTAAGGGCTATGTACACAGAAATACAAAGAATTTTTAATGACAGGTATCAGCGTTTATAATGCTGATATTACTTTCGTCAGTCAATATTAGGAAAATTATATGACAATGTTTAATACCATTAAGCGTGAATTCCAGTACGGCAACCAACAGGTTGTGATCGAAACAGGTCGTATTGCTCGCCAAGCCAACTCTATTTTAGTTCATATGGGCGGCGTAACTGTACTAGTAGCAGCCGTTGTTAAGTCGGAAGCGAAAGAAGGTCAAAACTTCTTCCCTTTGACAGTTAACTATCAAGAAAAAATGTATGCGGCGGGTAAAATCCCAGGTGCTTATGGCAAACGTGAAGGCCGTGCGAGTGAGTCTGAAACCTTAACTTCGCA
>NZ_NEXU01000148.1:0-527 GCF_002224105.1 Psychrobacter sp. DAB_AL32B
CGGTACTAAAATCTGACAACGGGCAATTGGCTCACGGAACTCTTCGATATTATTCGGTTCAGGCAATCTTGATGGGTTATCAACATAGATAATCTCGCCATCTTTTTTCACAATCTCGTAAATCACCGAAGGCGCAGTGGTAATCAAATCCAAGTCATATTCACGCTCTAAACGCTCTTGAATAATCTCCATATGCAGCATACCGAGGAAGCCACAACGGAAACCAAAACCTAGTGCATCTGAAGTATCTGGCTCAAAAAATAACGACGCATCGTTAATCTGTAGCTTTTGCAGCGCTTCACGGAATTTTTCGAAATCAGTAGACTCAACAGGGAACATACCGGCATAAACTTGCGGGGTAATCTGTTTAAACCCAGGAATACGCTCAACATCAGGCGTACTGGCATGAGTAATCGTATCACCAACCGGTGCACCAGCAATGTCCTTGATACCCGCAATAATAAAGCCCACTTCACCCGCTTGTAAAATACCCGTATCTACCGGCTTCGGGGTCAAGACACCACATT
>NZ_NEXU01000149.1:0-518 GCF_002224105.1 Psychrobacter sp. DAB_AL32B
TACAGGCAGATTTGAGTGACTACTACGCAGAGCGTCAATAGGAATATAGTCCGCCATAACAGTGACAGGCGTCCGTCTGTGACAATAGGCGTCATGCTAGTGGCTTTCTGTTAGATGTGTTGAGTCACTACTACTTTCTGTAACCTCTAATCGATAGCCCATACCACGCACTGTATGTATCAGTTTTACCTCATAGTCATCGTCAACCTTAATCCTTAAGCGCCGAATTGCTACATCAATGACGTTGGTGTCGCTATCAAAATTTATATCCCAAACTTGAGAGGCAATAACCGATCGTGGTAACACTTCACCCTCTCTTTCAAGTAAAAACTGTAGTAAGGCAAACTCTTTTGCGGTTAACTTAATAGGTAGCTCACCTCTGTGCACGGTGCGTTTGGCAATATCCATCTTTAAATCTGCAATTTGCATGAGGTTGCTGCTGTAATCTGCCTGATTGGCACGGCGTAGCAAGCTTTTTATTCTCACCAGCAGCTCAGCACAGGCAAAAGGCTTTGTCA
>NZ_NEXU01000150.1:0-511 GCF_002224105.1 Psychrobacter sp. DAB_AL32B
GTCATTTTTGGGTTTTCATGTTTTTTTGAATTGCATAAACAACAGTGTTGCAATGCACTAACAAAATTAGTATTATCGCTAAATCAGTAGATTGGGAGTCTTAGCATGGCAAACAGCAATGACAGTACGTTCACTTGCAGAGCGGATAAAGAATTGATTGAGGCGTTCAAGAAAATAGCGAAAGACAACAACCGCACCGCAAGCCAACTGGTTAGAGATTATATGTTGGCTTACGTCAAGAAAAACGGTCAAGGCAAATTAGATTTAGACTGAATTATCCTCGCCAGTATCACTTACCATAGCCTGTCTTAATTCTTCAAGCAGAGGTTCGATCCGTTTTACATCAGCAGGACGGGTGATATGAGTGCTAGCGTTCTCAAGTATGAATTTAGCGATACCAGTATTAGTCTTGGCAAGGGATAAGAACATACCGCCAATAATTACTTTTTGACCAGTCTCTAATGAATTTTTTTTAGCCATTAATCGGTTTCTTTCGGCTTCATTTCTTGCC
>NZ_NEXU01000151.1:0-510 GCF_002224105.1 Psychrobacter sp. DAB_AL32B
CCGCTCTCAACAAAGAGAACGGCTTTTAACTAACTACTTAACATAAACTAAGCATCAGATTGCTCTGATGTTTCAATCTTAGTTCAATACAGTAGCAACAACACCAGCGCCTACAGTACGGCCGCCTTCACGAATAGCGAAGCGAAGACCTTTGTCCATAGCGATTGGGTGGATAAGCTCTACGCCCATCTCAACGTTATCACCAGGCATAACCATTTCAGTACCGTCTTGTAATTGGATTGCGCCAGTTACGTCAGTGGTACGGAAGTAGAACTGTGGACGATAGCCGTTTAGGAATGGTGTGTGACGACCACCCTCTTCTTTTGACAATACATATACTTCAGCGTCAAACTTGGTGTGCGGGGTGATAGAACCTGGCTTAGCAAGTACTTGGCCACGTTGGACGTCTTCACGCTTAGTACCACGTAGTAGTACGCCACAGTTTTCGCCTGCACGACCTTCGTCAAGCAGTTTACGGAACATCTCTACACCAGTACAGGTGGTTTTTTG
>NZ_NEXU01000152.1:0-496 GCF_002224105.1 Psychrobacter sp. DAB_AL32B
ATCACCCGCACGACGATCAGCGAACTGGTAAGGAATTTTTTGCCCTGACACTTCGGAGAAAGCCGTCACCAACTCTAATACCGAGGTGCCCGTACCCGTACCAAGATTGATAGGTAAGAAGCCTAAAGCTGAGTTTGGTTGCTCTAGATAGTTAAGCGCGGCGACGTGGCCTTGGGCTAGATCAGTGACATGAATAAAATCACGGACACCAGTGCCATCAATTGTTGCATAGTCATTACCAAAAATATTCAGCTGAGACAGCTTACCAACGGCTACTTGCGAAATATAAGGCATCAAATTATTAGGAATATCGTTTGGATCTTCACCAATCTGACCTGATGAATGCGCACCAACTGGATTAAAATATCTAAGTGTGATTAGGTTCCAATCACTGTCAGATACGGCTAGGTCTTCTAAAATATGCTCAACGACCAGTTTTCTTTGCCCATAAGGATTGGTACAGGATCGCTTCGAGCCCTCATCAATCGGTAACTTT
>NZ_NEXU01000153.1:0-487 GCF_002224105.1 Psychrobacter sp. DAB_AL32B
GGTTAAAATACGATGCCATGCAATGGTATCGTTGGGGTTATAAAGTATTTTAACAAACGCCAAAACGTCTTTGATATGGCGTCTTTCAATAAAGCGGATGCCGCCCACCACGATGAACGGAATATGACGTTCCATAAATTCGAGCTGCACGTAGTTGGACTGAAAGGACGTTCGACACAAGACGGCAAAGTCTTGATAATCGTAGTCGGATTTCAATTTTATAATTTTATCAGCAATATATCGTGCTTCTTTGGTTTCATCGCTTAAACGGCGAAATACAGGCTTTAATCCGTCGATGGATACCGCAGAGTACAACTGCTTTTGATAACCTAGCGTGATTTGTGCGGACAAGGCATTGATATAGTCTAAAACAGCAGGCGTACTGCGATAATTCTGCTCAAGCTTAATGAGCTTTGCTTCAGGATAACTCTCTCCAAACAATAAGATATTTTCATAATTGGCACCGCGAAACGCATAAATACTTTGG
>NZ_NEXU01000154.1:0-453 GCF_002224105.1 Psychrobacter sp. DAB_AL32B
TGGCGGTTATATGCCTTTAATGGGTTGGTCTGTATATGATTGCGGCTATAGGCTGGAGCTTTGGCAACATTGCCTCAAAGCAAGTATCAACGCAATCTGCCTTAAAAGCTACGCAGGAAGAATCAAGTCTGTCTGTTGTCTTACCTACCACTCAGAAGAATAGGGCATCCGCGTTGTCTGCTCTATCTCTAGTAGTATGGGGTGGCCTGATCGCTTGTGTAATTTTGACTCTATCGTCTCTTATATTTGAGAGCGCTGCATGGCAGGTGGCGACGTTTACGCAAGCATCAATTAAGTCTTGGCTATCGCTTGGATTCATCGTGTACATCTCAACGCTGCTCGGCTTTGGACTTTGGGCACATCTGCTTAGTCAAAATACTGCTTCCAAGATTGTGCCATTTGCTCTATTAGTGCCGGTATTCGGGATGATAGCTTCAGTGCTGCTCTTAGGAG
>NZ_NEXU01000155.1:0-448 GCF_002224105.1 Psychrobacter sp. DAB_AL32B
GGATTTAACATTGATATTTAAACCGTAATCCAACAACTCTTGATATTATGTTCTTTATAACTCTCAAATACCTTGAGTTCAATATTTGAATTTGGACAAACTGTCAGCGGCATTTGCTCATCTTTTAGTCGTTGCATCAACGCGGCGCTTTTTATCGATTGCACACCATGATCAATTCTATTTATCTCTAATAAATCCAAGGCTTCGTAGATATACGAAAAATCCGCCTCTTCACCGGCATGAGCCACCAATTTAAAGCCTGCTTCTTTTGCTTTTTTAAACACTTCTTTGAACTTTGAAGGAGGATTTCCCATCTCCGAAGAATCAAGACCAACACCGATAATGTCGTCTTTAAATCTCAATGCTTCTTGTAACGTTTCAAACGCCTCTTCTTGTGATAAATGTCTTAAAAAACACATAATGATGCACGAAGTAATACCATATTGCG
>NZ_NEXU01000156.1:0-446 GCF_002224105.1 Psychrobacter sp. DAB_AL32B
AAAAAAACAGTCGCCAATAAAGACCTTTGGCAACAACTAAACGAGCTTTGCCAACCACGCGATGTTGATTGGCATTGGGTCAAAGGTCATGCTGGACATGCTGGCAATGAAAAAGCAGACGAGCTGGCAAATTTAGGCGTGACGTCCAGTAGTGAAGATTTATCGACAGTAGACACACAAGATACCGCTAAAAAAAAAGAGCAAATAGTGTCTGATAAAAAGCCATCCACGAGCGATGACTGGCTAAAGTTTGATCCATTAGGTTTTGATATGATGGATGACGAGCTTGATGAAGAACTATCAGATGATCATATGGTGGAAAGTCAGATATTAGAAAAACAGACGTTAGAAAGCCAGATATCGGAAAGTCATATACTGGACAATTATGGTAATGATAAAAACATGTCGATGATATGATGTATAGAAGCGTTATAGATGAAGAACAG
>NZ_NEXU01000157.1:0-447 GCF_002224105.1 Psychrobacter sp. DAB_AL32B
GCACTTCTTCATCACCTTTTAAATTAATCATTTTATTACCTTTACCGCGAGCCTGTTCAGGTAAATCATCAAGTGCAAATATCAATAAATAGCCAGCATTGGTCACGACAGCGATATGGTCAGGAGTAGCGCTATTTTCGCTAGCAGAGTTGTCATTATTCTCAGAGCTTACAATCAAATCAGCTTGAGCGTCGATACGCGCGATAGGCAACAATCGGCTATTGGCAGCAAGGTTAATGATGTTTTTACCGGCTTTTTGATTACTATCTAAATTGCCAAGCGTATTGATAAAACCATAGCCTTGCGAGCTGGCTAAAATAATACGCTGGTCATTGTCACCGGTTAGCAATTGCTCAACAGTTACCCCTGCTCGAGGGTTTATAACACTAGTGAGCGGATCGCCCTTACAGAGGGCAGATGCAAGGTTATGAGCAGCGATACTATAAA
>NZ_NEXU01000158.1:0-437 GCF_002224105.1 Psychrobacter sp. DAB_AL32B
AGTAGCAGCTATTGTCAAAAAAAATAGCAAGATACCTATAAATACTTTTACTATTGGGTTTGAAGATAAAAGATTCGATGAATCTAACTATGCTAAAGATATTGCAGAATATCTAGGTACAAATCATACTGAACTTATTTGCAAAAAAGAAGATGTCTTAGCAACTATAAAAAAGTTATCAAAGATATTTGATGAGCCATTTGCAGATAGTTCAGCTATACCAACTGTCTTGGTTTCTGAGCTTGCAAAAAAACAGGTATCGGTTGTGCTCTCTGGCGATGGTGGTGACGAATTATTTTGTGGGTACCCAAGCTATGCACTGATGGAAAAAAGGTTTCAGCTCCTATCTAAAATTCCATTTAGAAAAAAATTAAAAAAGTTATCTAATTTACTTCCTGTCCCTGCTTTTATGCAAAATAAAGTTAATAAAAAATTAT
>NZ_NEXU01000159.1:0-433 GCF_002224105.1 Psychrobacter sp. DAB_AL32B
TCACTATACATATTATGAATATACCAGTGATACCGTTAGTTCTTATCCCCGGCATGATGTGTGATGCAAGACTTTATACACCGCAAATTTCCGCATTTTCTCATAGAGTCCCGATTCATATTGTGCCTGTTTCAACTCACAATAATATGCAGGATTTAGCAAGAGATATTCTAGATAATGCACCGCCGATCTTTGCATTGGCAGGATTATCAATGGGCGGGATTATTGCGATGGAAGTTTTGCGTCAAGCACCTCATCGCATTGCCAAACTCGCTTTACTTGACACAAATCCAAAAGCAGAAGCGGAGGAAGTTAAGCAAAGTCGTGAGCCGTTAATGGCTAGTGTGCAACAGCATGGATTGGCTGAGGTGATGGCGAATACGATCCCTAAATATTTTTCACCTGATGAAATTCTATCAACTAAGAACAACCT
>NZ_NEXU01000160.1:0-433 GCF_002224105.1 Psychrobacter sp. DAB_AL32B
CCCTTGCATGTGAATACGTATTTAGTCGCGGCGGCTTTGATTGAAACACATTATGAAAATAAAACCACAAGCTTACTGGGTGATGGACTGGTTTCAGTAGAGTCGGCACTTGGTGAGTATACCGAAGAGCATACTTTGGCAGTACCAGAGGGACATAAAGCGATTTTTTATGGGGTCAATCATATGAATCTAATCTATAGCGATAGAGTGCATCAGCAAATCCTTGCTTGGCTGTTAGATAATAGGTTGGGTGATGCTCATGAAGCGAAATATGCGCTTGATAGTCGTATCTATTCTTTTCCAAAGCAACATGAAGCAGCAGATTAAGGTTTTTTAATCACTATTCATAGCCTAAGAATAATAAAACGGATAAATAAAAACCCTCAAGCATGTGAACTGACCCCCAAATGTTGGACGGTTTAGTTTACCCCAA
>NZ_NEXU01000161.1:0-409 GCF_002224105.1 Psychrobacter sp. DAB_AL32B
ACTGTTTCAAGCGAGCTTTGAAAGTCCTGAGTTTTTAGAATTTTTGGGTGTGCAATAGCTCAGGTAGATATATAAAACAGTTACTAATGGAGAATGTATTAAGTAATGCATATCTTAATACTGATAAAAAAACCGCCATATAATTAATTTATGTGGCGGTTTTTCTATAAATTGTCTTACAAGGCAGATATTTAAGGCAAAACGATATCAACGATTTTCCAATCAATCAGACCTTCACGCTGCATCTCTATGGTAAGCGGATAGCCTTTCACTTGCCCGCTAATATTAAAGCAATTAATACCGCAATAGCTCAGCTTTGGTTTTTCACTATCAGAGCCTTTCGCAGCTTGCTTTTCAAGCTCATCCGCTTGTTTTTCCATAATTTGCTCATCTGTTTTTTCACCACCGC
>NZ_NEXU01000162.1:0-407 GCF_002224105.1 Psychrobacter sp. DAB_AL32B
TACAAATTTTTGAAAAATGCTACGCTTGTTGGTTTCTTCTACTTGCTGAAAGGTATAACCTAATCCTGATATCAACACAAAACGATAGGGCACTCTGGCCAGCCATGCTGCTAATGTTCCATACACCACAGGCTTTACAGTGTAAGAGAGTACATATTCTGGTTTAATTCTATTTAATATCCGATAACTATGAAAAAAAGTTTTTATATCTTTAATTGGGTTAGTTCCGGTTCTTTGCATAGCAATCTGATGGACATGATATCCACGATCTATAAGCTCATTATGGTCTGCAGTATATTTCTCTAAATCAGGAGAAACGACGTGTATCTCATATCCTAATTGAGCAATGGACTCCAAAAGCTTGCCTCTGAAATTCAATACATGAGGCAAATAATTAGAAAATATTA
>NZ_NEXU01000163.1:0-401 GCF_002224105.1 Psychrobacter sp. DAB_AL32B
GCCTTAACATTGCCAATAACGAAGGTATGCTGGCGATGCCTGAGATTGAAAGCCTGCAAGCAGGGGATAAGCTGCTGGTGTGGCGCGGTCTTGGTGGGCGACGATTATTGGTCGATACGCTACAGGCGCGCGGTGTCCATATCGATAGCATTGCTTGGTACGAGCGCACGATGCCTATCGATGCCATGGCGCAGTATCAACAGTGGCTAGTACAACTCCTTGTGCAACAGTCTTTGCCGCAAACACTATCAGTAGAACAACCAAAGCCCATCGTTATTATAAGTAGTGGTACTGCCTTTGAGCATTGGGAAAGTGTCGTTAAAGCATTAGCGGCGCAGGGATTAAAATCCACATAAAATAAAACTTTACAAGATACTGTAGCGATTGAGCTACAAGATTTT
>NZ_NEXU01000164.1:0-400 GCF_002224105.1 Psychrobacter sp. DAB_AL32B
AAAAGCAAAAAAATCAGTCTGTTTTTGCTACTTTGGATGATAAGCAGTTAATCAATTATCCCGCCACTAGTCCTGAAAGAGCGGTTATTTACGTGGCCACTGATGTCAATTGTCCTTACTGCCGCCGTCTACATCAACAGCTACCGATGCTGAATGCCAAAGGCGTGACGGTAAAAACTATTGGCTATCCGATCTATGAAGAGTCGCCTAAGCAAATGCGCGGCATTTGGTGTCAAGGGAGCGAGGACGGTCGCCGTAAAGCTTTCGATAAAGCAATGTTACAAGGTAAGATGACTCCAGCAGCGGCAAGCTGTACTACCGATAATGTGACAGCTAACCGCGAAAAAGCTGCAGGGCTTGCGGTAATGGCGACGCCTGCCATTTATCGTGAAGATGGCGT
>NZ_NEXU01000165.1:0-387 GCF_002224105.1 Psychrobacter sp. DAB_AL32B
CGTTCAAAAGATGGTTTGACGGCTTTTCCTGAACGTGCCGAATCTGTCTACGATACATTTGGGGTTGGGCATTCATCGACTTCCATCTCAGCAGGTCTAGGCATGAGCCTAGCGTTACGCTATCAAGGCCTTTCGCAAACGGTTGCTTGTATTATTGGCGATGGGGCGATGACAGGCGGCATGGCCTTTGAAGCCATGAACGATGCCGTGCAACAAGATGCTGATTTGATGGTGATTTTAAACGACAATGATATGTCGATATCGTGCTCTATTGGTGGGTTCTCACGTCATTTAGCGGTGTTATGGGAGTCAGGATATCAGGTTGATATCTCTGATACCGGCGAGCCGATATTATGTCAGCGCCCTGATATGCAGCCTTTGACCGAC
>NZ_NEXU01000166.1:0-385 GCF_002224105.1 Psychrobacter sp. DAB_AL32B
TAATTCTGATAACTTTGATCATATTGATCATTCAGACAGCTTTGATGACTTTTTTAAGCATATCGGCTATCGCTTTGACGATTCATTTAGCGATGGATGGGATAGTCTTACCCAATCGATTAAAGATATCTATCACAGAACGACTAATAAGCTTGAGGATGAACTGGCGCTACCGGTGGCGCAAACCTACGTCAATGATGCGCTACAAAAATTTGTCACTGACAACGTCAAGGCGATCTTAGAGCTGCGCGTTGAGCTACATGATGACTGGTTTCGCTTATACTGTACGGTCGATGCTGGTGGCATTTATGCGGAGGTGGCGAGTAACTTTAGCTTAGTTCACGTACAGCTTGATCGCACGTTCAGCGCTTTGTCTTTGTCAACA
>NZ_NEXU01000167.1:0-380 GCF_002224105.1 Psychrobacter sp. DAB_AL32B
TCGGCTCAAAAAAATTGTGATGTAGATAATGAGTATTGTCAGAGGAGGTTATTTGTTCGGTGTTACTCATAAGAATCCAGTCCTTGAATGGTTAAGAATACGATGAGATAGATTATATATATTTTATGGCGTCATTATCGGGGTAAGTTATAACCACAACCAATTTAATCACAAAGCTTTTATGTAGTGAGATTTATTTTCAGTGATTATATCTGGGGCGACTATCAGAATATCAGACAGCATTCTTTTAATAAACATCTGGAACCAGTAGAAAAAGAGAGACGATATTTTAACAAAAACTTCTTATAAGTGGTACTAAATTATCCGATCACTACACATCTTGCTTGGCCGTTGCTTCCAGCTTACCCTATGCGCAGATA
>NZ_NEXU01000168.1:0-377 GCF_002224105.1 Psychrobacter sp. DAB_AL32B
ACTAATTGAACAAAATTCGCTGAGGTTAAACCTTGTAGTGGCAAAATATTCCAGTAGCAGCCGCCAGCAAAAAACACCAATAAAATCACCGCAAATACAAATACTGGTATCGCATGCCCGATAGCAAGCAGCATGGCAGTTGCTTTGTCAATTCCCGAGCCATGGTGCATGGCTTTATAAATACCAAGCGGAATCGCTATCATATAAATCAGCAGCGTACTCCAGAGCCCAAGCGAAATAGACACCGGTAGCTTCTCGATAATCAAATCCGTTACTGATTGACCTTTAAAAAACGACTCACCAAAATCTAGCTGGGCATAGTTCTTGAGCATCAGCCAAAAGCGCTCAGGCGCAGATTTATCAAAGCCGTATTGGGC
>NZ_NEXU01000169.1:0-375 GCF_002224105.1 Psychrobacter sp. DAB_AL32B
GGCAAGTTTGGTTCAGGCTCCGATATGGAATGTTGCTGACCGCCTCAAAGTCGTGGTGACACGCGACCAAAATCAGCTCAATCAAATAGAGACGGAATTGGCGTTTTGCGGGGTCGATGCCTATGTATTTCCCGATTGGGAGACACTGACGTATGATGAGCTGTCACCGCATCAAGACATCGTGAGCGAGCGCATTAACCTGCTGACGGATATGCCAACCTCAGGAGTGCTGCTAATCTCGGTACAGGCATTGATGCATCGAGTGGCACCGCCCAGCTGGTTGATTGGGCAGCATTTTGATCTTAGTGTTGGTGATCAATTCGATATCAACACCCAGCGTGCATTACTTGCAAAAGAAGGTTACCGCGCGGTTGA
>NZ_NEXU01000170.1:0-365 GCF_002224105.1 Psychrobacter sp. DAB_AL32B
CAAATCTAATAAAGACGACAAATCTAATAAAGATGACAAGTCTGATAAAGATGACAAGTCTAATAAAGATGACAAGTCTGATAAAGACGATAAATACAGTGCGGCGATAGCTAATATCTATCAATGGGCAACTAAGCTTAAAGATGACTTTAAGTCTGATAAAGACAGCAAATCTGATGCTAATAAAGAAGACAAATCTGCTGCATCTGATAAAGATGATAAGCACAGTGCGACAATAGCTAATATCTATCAATGGGCAACTAAGCTTAAAGATGACTTTACATCCGAAGCATATAATATGAAGCATGACGTTTCCGAAAAAGCGGTTGAACAGATGCTTAGGAGGATTTTAGATGCCACAAGTG
>NZ_NEXU01000171.1:0-342 GCF_002224105.1 Psychrobacter sp. DAB_AL32B
TGCACCAGATGCGAGTGTGTTTTGGATTGTTTTAACTCTTTGTGGTCCTGTTTTATTGGCCATTGGCAATATCTATCGAACGTTGTATTGGCCAAACAATCTCTCTGCCCCCGCGCTCGCTCCCGGTATGCTGATAGCCGCTTCAGGGTTACTTGGCCTAGTCAGTATCATTCCTAGTTACTCACTTACTGTTCCGATAGCCGAGCTTTTACCGCTTTGTTTAATCATCGTGCAAGCGTTCGTCTTTGCTGGTCAGTTTTTACTACTGTTCTTACTACAAAAAACGGGTGGTCCAGTGTTGTTGAGCTTATTAGGCTCGGTAGGAGCAGTTGTCGGTGTACC
>NZ_NEXU01000172.1:0-337 GCF_002224105.1 Psychrobacter sp. DAB_AL32B
TGTGCTGGGATAGAGGTAATAGGGTAGTCACCGATATGCGGCGCAACGTGTTTATCTAAATAATTATGAAGTTTTTGAACATTCTTGGGTGTAGTGTTAGATTTTTCGTTGATATAACTCTTGGCAATTACTCTAAATAAGTCTTTTTTCTCAAAGTTATTCTTTTCATGACTTTTGTGTTCAGTAGGATCAATACCATCACTGAGTAGTGCCTGAGCTCTATCACGTGCCAGCCTTGCTTCTTTTAGCGACACCTCTGGTTTAAAGGTAGAGTCACTCATTTGATTGGCTGGTTTGTCGAACACTAACCGAGAGGATTTTTGTTTAGGTTTAGTGT
>NZ_NEXU01000173.1:0-336 GCF_002224105.1 Psychrobacter sp. DAB_AL32B
GGTCAAAGCCAAGACGCCTAACGTACCAAGCTTTGCACTGGTAAGACAATGGCTTGGTAAGCATACGCCTGCTGATAGCAAAACCTGCATTATTCATAATGATTGGCGTTTTGATAATGTAATTTTAGATGCAGCAGATCCAACCAAAGTCATCGGCGTTCTTGATTGGGAAATGGCGACACTGGGTGATCCTTTGATGGATTTGGGTAGCGCCTTGGCTTACTGGATTGAAGCAGATGATAATATCATTATGCAGCAGTCACGCCGTCAGCCTACGCATTTAAAAGGCATGATGACACGTGATGAAGCGGTGGCCTATTATCTTGAACAGACAGG
>NZ_NEXU01000174.1:0-333 GCF_002224105.1 Psychrobacter sp. DAB_AL32B
TTAGGGTATGTGCTATAGCAGATGTATATACAGTAACTTGTAACTCATCAAGATACGATGATGACTCTGGAGAAATAATGTTACTGGTACGGCTTATCGATTTTGTGGTATGTAAAAAAATTGCAATTGTAGAGAGTTCGCTAGTAACGTCATTAATGTTATGGCTTTGGCTTCGCAGGACGTATTTAGTATTTGAAAATCTATTGAACAACGTGGTATAGATTTCTTAAGTCGTAAATGCGCACTTATCTAAAAAGCCAGAGAAGTGAAAAGACAAACTACAATGATATACTAGCACAAACAATTTAAACCACGGATAACACTATGCTGACT
>NZ_NEXU01000175.1:0-334 GCF_002224105.1 Psychrobacter sp. DAB_AL32B
CCGCTAAGGCTTGTTCTGCTTTAGCTAACGCTTGGGCGGCAGCTGCTAAGTCGCCTTTAGCTTTGTCAGCTTCGGCTTGGGCTTGTGCCGCTTTTTGTTTTTCAATCGCCGCTTGGGCTTGAGCTGCTGTTGCTTGTTGATTGGCGGTATCTGCTTTGGCATTGGCTGCGGCGATCGCGGTAGTAGCATCGGCTTTAGCTTTAGTTGCTTCAGTTTTAGCTTTAGCTTCCGCAGCTTTAGCAGTGGCAGCGTCAGCGTCAGCTTTGGCAGCTTGTGCTTTTGCATCGGCAGCTTGTTGATTGGCTGCTGCTACTTTCTTATCCGCCTCAATCTT
>NZ_NEXU01000176.1:0-322 GCF_002224105.1 Psychrobacter sp. DAB_AL32B
TATCGTTGTTAGGATCGTCCATAAGATCCTTATTACCTGAGAGCGCAGCCTGATTGTTAAGCCACTCCAGCCGTTTTTGCTTCTGCTCTGCACTTATTTTTTTATTAGAATCATTAGCTAGCTTAGAGTTTTCATCACTTTGATCTGTCTTATCACTAGGTTTTTTGATGCTTTCATTTATTAGCGGTGGGTAAAGAATAGCTCGGAGACTAGAGTCAATTTTTAGCCTATTAAACCATTGCAATAGCTGATAAAAATCAGTCAAACGCTCATTGATACGCTGGCGCATCTCAGCGGCAGCGGCCCGGGTAAAGGACGTCGC
>NZ_NEXU01000177.1:0-318 GCF_002224105.1 Psychrobacter sp. DAB_AL32B
GTGTGGGAACTGATGCACACGAACGCCGCTCGACCTTTACAACAAGACAAAAATAGGCGTAAACTCAAACGCTAGAAACGAGTAAGCCCCAACAGTTGGAAGCTGTAAGGGCTTAATGTAATTCATAAGTGTACGACCACTTAGAACCACGAAACGATTTGTGTATTTTAGGCGGTTGCACACACTAAGACAAGGCTTTTTTGTATTTGGTGGGATAGGTTTCAGTATTTTTTAAGTAACCCATACTACTACCTGATGCAAAACTGAAATTTTATAGTGTACGCAAATTAAACAAATAGCCCCGACCACATTCCAAAC
>NZ_NEXU01000178.1:0-313 GCF_002224105.1 Psychrobacter sp. DAB_AL32B
GTTGCCCATTGATAGATATTAGCTATCGCCGCACTGTATTTATCGTCTTTATCAGACTTGTCATCTTTATTAGACTTGTCATCTTTATCAGACTTGTCATCTTTATTAGATTTGTCGTCTTTATTAGATTTGTCGTCTTTATTAGACTTGTCGTCTTTATTAGACTTGTCGTCTTTGTTAGATTTGTCGTCTTTGTTAGATTTGTCGTCTTTGTTAGATTTGTCGTCTTTGTTAGATTTGTCGTCTTTGTTAGATTTGTCGTCTTTGTTAGTTTTGTCGTCTTTGTTAGACTTGTCGTTTTTTTTAGTTTTGT
>NZ_NEXU01000179.1:0-312 GCF_002224105.1 Psychrobacter sp. DAB_AL32B
CATATGAATGTGCGCCTGCCAGCGCCTGCCAAAGGGGATTCTAAAACTTTGCCTAAGCAGATGCCTAAGACTATTGATGCAATGAGTAATAATAGCAAAGCAACATCGAAGCCCGTCACTAATACAAAATCACCAAACGCAGAACCACCTATTACTAAGGCGGCTCCTACCCAAGCATCACTTCCTCCACATCCTCATATTCGCCACATTATCGTCGTGGCCTCTGGTAAAGGCGGCGTCGGTAAATCAACCACCACGGTCAATATTGCCTTAGCATTACAAAAGCTAGGAAACCGCGTTGGTGTGCTCGAT
>NZ_NEXU01000180.1:0-306 GCF_002224105.1 Psychrobacter sp. DAB_AL32B
GTCTTTGTAGTTTTTTCTTGTTTGTTAGATTTGTCGTCTTTGTTAGATTTGTCGTCTTTGTTAGATTTGTCGTCTTTGTTAGATTTGTCGTCTTTGTTAGATTTGTCGTCTTTGTTAGATTTGTCGTCTTTGTTAGACTTGTCGTCTTTATTAGACTTGTCGTCTTTTAGAACTTCTACAGATGTCACAGTATTGTTCTTAGGGGTTTCTACTGATTTATTGTCTGTATTTTTATTTGTAGCATTTTTTGAATTGATTTATAGTCCTCTTTTTTTTCTTGTTTATTATGACTTGACATTTATTATT
>NZ_NEXU01000181.1:0-310 GCF_002224105.1 Psychrobacter sp. DAB_AL32B
CCGCTCTATCTAAGACAGAAGCGAGACTTAGGGCTGACCGATTGGACTGCTTATTAATAGCCTCAACAAACGGTGAACTAATAGTTGGCTTAGGATCAGTCGGTTTAGGATCAGTCGGTTTAGGATCAGTCGGTTTAGGATCAGTCGGTTTAGGATCAGTCGGTTTAGGATCAGTCGGTTTAGGATCAGTCGGTTTAGGATCAGTCGGTTTAGGATCAGTCGGTTTAGGATCGGTCGGTTTTGGATCAGTCGGTTTTGGATCAGTTGGTTTTGGATCAGTTGGCTTAGGATCGGTTGGCTTTTGAGCAAC
>NZ_NEXU01000182.1:0-306 GCF_002224105.1 Psychrobacter sp. DAB_AL32B
GCTTAGTCTGTCATGTTTGCTCATTCATTAGTTTGTGACTAATGTATATTACTAGGTTTAATAGATGGGCTTAATAAATTCGCTATTTATACTATTTATTTATAAGCTACAACTTATTAAGCATCTATAACAGCAAAGCTAACACGACATTAAGGCTAAACTGCCGGAGCTGCCTCAGCAGTCGTCAGATCTTCATAGCGTCCATCACGCCCTGCACCCTGTGTCTTTTTACTCTCCAGTTTGGTTTTATATTTGCGTACTTGTCTATCAAGCTTGTCTGCCTTCTCATTTATGGCTTTATTCATT
>NZ_NEXU01000183.1:0-302 GCF_002224105.1 Psychrobacter sp. DAB_AL32B
GGGTCAATGCTCAGTATTTTCTTATTTTGCGTTGTATCAACATGGATTTTATGGTAAGGATTTTATTTATATCAAATCATACCACTATTTATAATATGTTTTTCTTTGATTTTGCACGCTTTATAAGTAGTCGATATAATATCAATGATATTGTCTATACTGCATTTAGGCTTTTATAAATTTATAATGACTATTAGAAATAAATAAAATAAGACGGGATGTGAGTAATGGCAGGATATATTTTGGCTTTAGATCAAGGAAAAACATCGAGTCGAGCGATATTGTACGATGATCATGCACGT
>NZ_NEXU01000184.1:0-301 GCF_002224105.1 Psychrobacter sp. DAB_AL32B
CATACCTTTGGCTTGCTCTTTGACGTTCTCTATCTCTGTCTTAGCCTCTGTAAGGGCTGCAAACTCTATCTGTAAATCACGCAACTGCTGATTATCTGCGGTAATCTCTCGGTTTAGATCGCCTTTATCGGTCGCCATACACCTGCGCTCCATTGCTGACGCTTTCCAACCCAATCTTAATCGTTGGTTTCTGCTCTATCCCTTGCTGCTTTAGGGTTCGATGGTCGATACGCTCATCAATACCTAGTTTATCTACTGCGTATTTACGATGTTTTCCCACTCTTTGCGTTGCCCTTTGATT
>NZ_NEXU01000185.1:0-302 GCF_002224105.1 Psychrobacter sp. DAB_AL32B
AGCAATCATCAATCATCAACCAGTGGCCAAGGGATTAATCTGGCAAGCGATCATAGCTTGCAAATCACTGGTGAGTCTGGCGTACTGCTCTCCACTTTCGGTATCAGACACAACCAGACCGAGCATGAGTCAGCGTGGGTCAATGATGCAGGACAAAGACAGCTAAAACTGGGCACTGAGCTAAGTGAAACGCTTCTCGATGCCAAGCAGGCGCACTTGCAATCCACGGCAGCCATGAAGAGTGCTAATGACTCATTAACAGCATTTAAAAGCAGCGCACAAATTATTGATGAAACCTTGAA
>NZ_NEXU01000186.1:0-292 GCF_002224105.1 Psychrobacter sp. DAB_AL32B
AGCTCAGCATTGACGCCGATACCGAATTTTAGCGCACGATCAACCACGCCAGCATTTAGAACTGGCAATACACCGGGTAGACCTAAGTCAACGATGCTGGCTTGGGTGTTTGGCTCATGACCGAAGTCAGTCGGTGCGCTTGAGAATATTTTACTTTCCGTATTGAGCTGGCAGTGAATCTCGATACCGATGACCACTTCATAGCCATCAACAAAAAGCTCTTTACGAAACGAATGTTAGCGAAAGGCATTATTAACAGTCGTTGTTGCTGGTTGTATTTTAACGTCTCTTT
>NZ_NEXU01000187.1:0-292 GCF_002224105.1 Psychrobacter sp. DAB_AL32B
CTGGTAAAAATATAAAATCAATTAAAACAACTGCTTGTCAGAATAATGAGTAATAATTTAAAAAATAGCCTATAAAAAGGAAAATACTATTTGACAGGCAGTGGTAAATCTATATAATACACACCCACAGCAAGGGGCTTTAAAGAGCTTTGAGTTGTTAGGATTCTCAATAAGAGATTTCGATTATTAATTAAAGTGTGACATCTTTAATTAATAAAGCTTTAGAAAATTCTATTTAAAGAATTTTCTCTTGCGAAGCTAAAATTGCATTGCAATTTTTTAACGCTTCTCA
>NZ_NEXU01000188.1:0-289 GCF_002224105.1 Psychrobacter sp. DAB_AL32B
TTTTGGGCGGAAGATTAAACTCAAAAGATTGCATAGCTCGTGTGGCATCATTTGAAAGGCGGGTATGTAATTTACTATTTGCCCAAATATAGCGCTGCTGTTCGTCCAAACAATCAGCAGGGATATCAGGGTTTAGTGCAGGATCACTGAAAGGTTCTGTAGCAAGCAAAAACAATGAGGCGATATCAGAGCGTACTTTATCGCTCATAGTATCGAAAAAATCATAACCTGTCATTGCCAACATCATTGCCTGATGGTCATGACGATATCCTGCTCGTAACAGACCATG
>NZ_NEXU01000189.1:0-285 GCF_002224105.1 Psychrobacter sp. DAB_AL32B
TTTCATGATTATTCGCCGCTTAAACGTGGCGGTCATAACGATCCTGAAGCGGTGATACGCATGGAGCTACGCTACTCACAATTAGAGCCGTATAAGTGGCTTGGTCGTTACTTACATATATTGGCAACTCGGCACAATTAACGGTGATAATGTTAATAATAGCTTTTAATAAGAACTGTTAAGAATCATTTTTATAACCGCTATCTTATTTCTTCGATTCTCTCTGATCTATCATATTCTGACCAAGTCGTGGCATTGATATCTTTTTCATCAAACACCACGACA
>NZ_NEXU01000190.1:0-286 GCF_002224105.1 Psychrobacter sp. DAB_AL32B
GTAAAAAAAGGTGAGATTCACTTAAGTGATGATGAAGGCAACCGCTCGTTTGAGGTCAACTTAAAACAGCTACCGCGTGATTGCATTACCCTTTGGGTGGCACATTTGCGCCGAGAAGTAGACGACTGGCATCTGACGCTACAAAATCTACCGCTTCCTGCGACAGACTTGCCAACAGCAGCGCAACAAGTGGCGCACGAATTGGCACGCGCTTTACCTATTCCACAAGGAATATAAGCGTAACAACAGAGTAATTAGTCAGTAACTCTAAGAAAGGATGAGGCAC
>NZ_NEXU01000191.1:0-279 GCF_002224105.1 Psychrobacter sp. DAB_AL32B
ATTTAGTGAAAATCACAGCTTATGTATTAATAATCAAGGTCATCAATTGGTGGCCTTTTTTATGGGTCTCAATAGGGCGTGTTGAACATTGGCGATAAAGTGTTGGCAAAAAAAATAGCGAACGTCTAATCTTTAAGTTCTCACACCAAAAGATCACGTTCGCTATGCCTCGTACCATGCTCAAAGATGAAAACTGGACTAGACTAAGACCTATATTACTAGAACTGAATATTTTTGCAAAATGAAATCTAAGACAAA
The DNA here is from genome assembly GCF_002224105.1 of Psychrobacter sp. DAB_AL32B. Taxonomy (NCBI): domain Bacteria; kingdom Pseudomonadati; phylum Pseudomonadota; class Gammaproteobacteria; order Moraxellales; family Moraxellaceae; genus Psychrobacter; species Psychrobacter sp. DAB_AL32B. The sequence goes on from NZ_NEXU01000191.1 coordinate 259, forward strand.
CAGTGCACGGCATCATTTATC
>NZ_NEXU01000192.1:0-281 GCF_002224105.1 Psychrobacter sp. DAB_AL32B
TTAAAGAAGAATATTATGCTTATGTTTTTGTTTACATATAGATATGATGATGGCTAATATTTCTTTATAGGATACGTCACGCATGGCTAAAATGATCTTGTAAAAGTATATCGTATGCAATGTCAGTTTTTTCAGCTTTGCCAACAGTGGATACAAGATAACCGATCACAAATAGAGTCTATATTCAAAGCGCTATACGCCTAAATGACCTTAGCATCTAACAAAATCCTGCTATCTGCGTTAAAATCACTCTACTAATTATTTCATCTATTTTTAACTTA
>NZ_NEXU01000193.1:0-278 GCF_002224105.1 Psychrobacter sp. DAB_AL32B
TGACGCTTTCCAACCAATCTTAATCGTTGGTATCTGCTCTATCCCTTGCTGCTTTAGGGTTCGATCGTCGATGGGCACATAGATACCTAGTTTTTCTAACTTAGTATTTACGGTGTTTACATTATCTATCAATTCTTTTTTGATTTCGGTTGTTGACAGATTTAGAACTGACGCTTTGTGCTTGGAGTCGTATAGCTCACTGCATGCCTTCTCGCACATCAAATGAACACTGCATGTTTAACTGAAATTATGTTGAGTGTTATTTACGCATCGTTGTT
>NZ_NEXU01000194.1:0-272 GCF_002224105.1 Psychrobacter sp. DAB_AL32B
ATAGCAACAGCACCTAACTGTTACTTCATGTAGTTTTCTTTACGCCGCCTACTATTTTCTTACAATTATAAGAAGTATTCTAATAGCGCCATTGCTATATTATTTTATTATTGGGCCATAGCGCTAACTATATAAAAAACCCATAGAATCATCATGATAATATGGCTATTTCGGAGTAAAGCCTTACCTCTTGAACTGCGAAGCGGCATCTTTCAGACCTGTCTCATCACCAGCGTTTTTTATAGCTCGCAAGCACCCCAAACCCCACGCAA
>NZ_NEXU01000195.1:0-266 GCF_002224105.1 Psychrobacter sp. DAB_AL32B
CGACTACGCGGGTATCTAATCCGGTTCGTGCCCCTAGCTTTCGTCCCTTGCCGTCGGTCCGTTCTGGTGAGACGCCTTCGGTCCTGGTAGTCCTTCCAGGATTACAAGATTTCACACCTACCCGAGCAGTACCTCTCACCACTCCCGGCCCCTAGACCTACACTGTCTCCTGAAATCCTAAACGTTCCGCTGCCAGTTCTCTCAAGCAACTTACCGCCCCCGCAACGTTCACTTTCGCCCCCAGTCTAACTGGTACCAATCCAGCC
>NZ_NEXU01000196.1:0-263 GCF_002224105.1 Psychrobacter sp. DAB_AL32B
AAATTGTTTGTGCTAGTATATCATTGTAGTTTTGTCTTTTCACTTCTCTGTCTTTTTAGATAAGTGCGCATTTACGACTTAAGAAATCTATTCCACGTTGTTCCATAGCTCTTCAAATCCTAAATACGTCCTGCCGGGCACTAGCCAAAACACTAAACACTTTACTAGCCCTCTTTTTAAAATGGTGATTGCTTATGCCCCCACAGCACTGACAAGCCTTATCCGACCCCATATTCCACCCACAACGCCTACCCACCGTGCAT
>NZ_NEXU01000197.1:0-263 GCF_002224105.1 Psychrobacter sp. DAB_AL32B
GGTACGGCTTATCGGTTTTGTGGTCGCATAATAAATTGCCATTTTAAAAATCTCGCTAGTAAAGTCTTTAATGTTTTGGCTTTTGCTCCGCAGGACGTATTTAGGATTTGAAAATCTATGGAACAACGTGGAATAGATTTCTTAAGTCGTAAATGCGCACTTATCTAAAAAGACAGAGAAGTGAAAAGACAAAACTACAATGATATACTAGCACAAACAATTTAAACTACGGATAACACTATGCTGACTATAGAACAAAAACT
>NZ_NEXU01000198.1:0-262 GCF_002224105.1 Psychrobacter sp. DAB_AL32B
TCTAAGACGTTATTAAATCCATACTTTTTGCGAATGACTTGATGTAAATCATTGATGGACTTTTTCTTTTGTCTACTCGCGAATCCCACATGCCGCTCAAACCTAACCATATCCGTTTTTACCAGATTATCACTGTTGACTCTAGGCATGAATACGGGTCTTTGTTCTACAGCGTTTTGTGTTTGTTCCATAGCGATGTGCCTTATATAAATGTTCTTGTATAACTGGTTTTGTATAAATGTTCTCTCACAACTGCTTTAGC
>NZ_NEXU01000199.1:0-257 GCF_002224105.1 Psychrobacter sp. DAB_AL32B
TATTTGTTTAATTGCGTACACTATAAAATTTCAGTTTTGCATCAGGTAGTAGTATGGGTTACTTAAAAAATACTGAAACCTATCCCACCAAATACAAAAAAGCCTTGTCTTAGTGTGTGCAACCGCCTAACATACACAAATCGATTCGTGGTTCTAAGTGGTCGTACACTTATGAATTACATTAAGCCCTTACAGCTTCCAACTGTTGGGGCTTACTCGTTTCTAGCGTTTGATTTTACGCCTATTTTTGTCTTTTT
>NZ_NEXU01000200.1:0-260 GCF_002224105.1 Psychrobacter sp. DAB_AL32B
TTGAAGCAGCGTCCAACACGCACTACGTTTGGCATGGGGAGCGGACCGCAGATATGGCGGCAAAGTCATAAAAAACGCTGGCCATAACGACCACATGGTATAAATGACAGGGGCTAAGCCCTCTTATGAGCTTGCAGAGCTTGCCGAACATTTAGACCTACAAAGCCCTATCAAAACGAATGCAGCCAATGACTACGGATATGGGCGTAATTTCAGCGTATTTGAATACGTTAGAAACCAAGCCTATCCACTAGCTGAAA
>NZ_NEXU01000201.1:0-257 GCF_002224105.1 Psychrobacter sp. DAB_AL32B
GGGTGATTAGCTCAGTTGGTAGAGCGTCTGCCTTACACGCAGAATGTCGGCGGTTCGAATCCGTCATCACCCACCACTCTTTTAGCGAAGTGGGCTCTATTTATAAGGGCAAGACGCTAAAAACGACCTAAGCAGCGGTAGTTCAGTTGGTTAGAATACCGGCCTGTCACGCCGGGGGTCGCGGGTTCGAGTCCCGTCCGCTGCGCCATATTTAAAACGAATTTAAACTCTCGAGTTTAAGCAAGTTTCGCCTCAAA
>NZ_NEXU01000202.1:0-253 GCF_002224105.1 Psychrobacter sp. DAB_AL32B
CTTAACTGCAGCATTATATGACGATCGCAGCAAAATGCGCCGCTTGCTACAAGGCGCATTGAACGCCGGTCAAGCGCAAGGCAATGATGCACGCACAGGCGTGACGATGGGCTATTGTTTTGGCGGTACGGTTGCTTTAGAGCTAGCGCGCTCAGGATTCCCGCAAAAAGCGTTTGTACCCTTTCATGGTGCCTTTGATACTCCAACAGGTCAGAGTTATGATAAGACGACTGGCGAGGTCTTGGTCTTTCAT
>NZ_NEXU01000203.1:0-250 GCF_002224105.1 Psychrobacter sp. DAB_AL32B
TAATGGCGAGGTTTTTTATGAGAATAACCTATCAAATCTGCATTACTAAAAGGTTTTGGTTAATAATATCGTTGCTGCTTTTTCATCTCGATCATCATAATAAGCAAAGTTACTTGATGTGGTTTCGTAGTCGAATACCAGTCGCGGTGTGAGTCCCAATAAAGTAAAGTCGCGTTTCCATACTTGTAAACCTAATGAAGCTGTTTTGTCTTCTCTTGTTGAGCCAGGTTCGCCACCTACAGAAACATAA
>NZ_NEXU01000204.1:0-249 GCF_002224105.1 Psychrobacter sp. DAB_AL32B
ATACGTTTGTATGAGCTAATCTGGCGTCAGTTTGTGGCTTGTCAGATGCTACCAGCAAAATATCTATCCGTAAATCTGTTCGTTGGCGCTGATGATGTCGAGCTCAAAGCGCGCGGTCGTACTTTGGTATTTGATGGCTATACTAAAGTTATGCCACCAGCCAAGACCGACGATACCTTATTACCTGATGTCAAAAAAGGCGATAAATTAACCGTAGATAAGCTTGATCCGAGCCAACACTTTACCAAG
>NZ_NEXU01000205.1:0-249 GCF_002224105.1 Psychrobacter sp. DAB_AL32B
AAGCTGTCTTTACTAGCTTGGCTTAGATCAACTGCGTAGTCAGTTAGGTTGTCAGCACCTTTAGTGCCTGGCGTTACTGTCACTGCAGCTGAACCAGCTGAAGCAGTAGTACCATCAGCGTCAATCGTATAAACGTTCTGACCATTAACGCCAGGGTTGTTTGTGACAGCAACGTTAGTACCAGCTTCTACTTCTGTTTTAGAAGCTGCGGCAGAACCGCTAAGCTGACTGACGTTCACAGCATCAGTT
>NZ_NEXU01000206.1:0-245 GCF_002224105.1 Psychrobacter sp. DAB_AL32B
AAGACTGTACGCCATTGTGACCTGCAACATAATCACCAACTACAAACTTCTCATGTTTGCTTTCAATCACTTTACCCACGGTGCCAGCACGCATCACCTCACCAATCTGTACCGGTGCGATATAAGATTTGGCATCGTTCAGCCAACCACGCATCGCTGGATCCATCGAGATATACTCAATTTTTATCAGTAACTCACCGTCTGTGATAGACGGTATTTCTGACTCGGTATAATCCCAAGTCTCA
>NZ_NEXU01000207.1:0-243 GCF_002224105.1 Psychrobacter sp. DAB_AL32B
AAAAGGCACAAACACCGCCTTGTTTTTGGCACTCTGCAATTGCCTGCAAGGTCATGGTCGTTTTACCTGAGCTTTCAGGGCCGTAAATCTCAACGATACGACCTTTTGGCAAACCGCCAATACCAAGTGCAATATCTAAACCTAATGAGCCAGTCGATACCACATCGACATCAAGTGCTGCTGAGTCATCACCCAAATGCATAATGGTGTTTTTACCATACTGCTTTTCGATTTGAGCTAATG
>NZ_NEXU01000208.1:0-243 GCF_002224105.1 Psychrobacter sp. DAB_AL32B
ATCAGACTTATCTTTCTTATCAGACTTATCTTTCTTATCAGACTTATCTTTCTTATCAGACTTATCTTTCTTATCAGACTTATCTTTCTTATCAGACTTGTCCTTCTTATCAGACTTGTCCTTCTTATCAGACTTGTCCTTCTTATCAGACTTGTCCTTCTTGTCAGACTTATCCTTCTTGTCAGACTTTTCCTTCTTTTCAGCCTATTCCTTCTTGTCAGACTTATCATTCTTTTCATTTTT
>NZ_NEXU01000209.1:0-234 GCF_002224105.1 Psychrobacter sp. DAB_AL32B
GACAGATGACGGCGAAACCTTAGCGCTTGGTGGCATCACTATCACCGCGATGTATGTTCCCGGTCATACGCGTGCTGACATGGCGTATATTGCCACTGACGATGAAAAAACCGTGGTGTTTGTCGGTGATACCTTGTTTGCTCCAGATGTGGGCACAGCACGCTGCGACTTCCCAGGTGGAGATGCCAAAAATCTGTATCAGTCGATCAAAAAGCTGCTCGAATTACCGGATGA
>NZ_NEXU01000210.1:0-230 GCF_002224105.1 Psychrobacter sp. DAB_AL32B
CGCCTAGGTAGGCCATTACCCTACCTACTAGCTAATACAACGCAGGTCCATCTACTAGCGATGCAATTGCATCTTTCAAGCATCTAACATGTGTTACATACTGTTATGCGGTATTAGCTATCGTTTCCAATAGTTATCCCCCTCTAATAGGCAGGTTACCTACGCGTTACCCACCCGTTCGCAACTCACAGTCTATGGTGTAGCAAGCTACGGTATAAACTGTGCGTCCT
>NZ_NEXU01000211.1:0-233 GCF_002224105.1 Psychrobacter sp. DAB_AL32B
GGTATGGATAGAGTTACTTGGGTGGTTAAAAAAACAAGTGCTGGATTGAGTATAACGTATGCGATAAACGCAAGTGTAATATTAGACCTAAGTAAAAAGTAAACCTCTATCAATAATAATACCATTCACGAGCATTTACTGAGAAAAATAATTTCTTAGTAAATGCTCGTGAATGGCCATAATCCAGTCTAAGTGTTTAATCTCTATTTGATGGCAGCACGCCATGAGCCAAC
>NZ_NEXU01000212.1:0-230 GCF_002224105.1 Psychrobacter sp. DAB_AL32B
TCAAGTCCCTATACATGGGGAATGGCATTATAAATACCAAGCGGAATCTCTATCATATAAATCAGCAGCGTACTCCAGAGCCCAAGCGAAATAGACACCGGTAGCTTCTCGATAATCAAATCCGTTACTGATTGACCGTTAAAAAACGACTCACCAAAATCTAGCTGGGCATAGTTCTTGAGCATCAGCCAAAAGCGCTCAGGCGCAGATTTATCAAAGCCGTATTGGGC
>NZ_NEXU01000213.1:0-226 GCF_002224105.1 Psychrobacter sp. DAB_AL32B
TAGGGCGTGTTGAACATTGGCGATAAAGTGTTGGCAAAAAAAATAGCGAACGTCTAATCTTTAAGTTCTCACACCAAAAGATCACGTTCGCTATGCCTCGTACCATGCTCAAAGATGAACACTGGACTAGACTAAGACCTATCTTACTAGAACTGAATATTTATGACAAAGGAAATCTAAGACAAACAGTTGAAGGTATACTTTATCGAATGCGCGTTGGTTGCCC
>NZ_NEXU01000214.1:0-224 GCF_002224105.1 Psychrobacter sp. DAB_AL32B
GAGCCAGCACCAATACTCTATCCGGACGGCCAATGACGGCGTCAACATTATCAGGATCAATAGAGAAAAACGTTGGTATATCACTATTCTCAATTACTTCTAACGACTCAGCGTCATCCCAAACGCGCTTAGCACTAGCGGGCTCTTTCATTTGCATCACCCACGAACCGCCTTGTTGGCTGACTTTTATTTGCGCAGGCTCGTCATGACTGACGGTATAACAG
>NZ_NEXU01000215.1:0-223 GCF_002224105.1 Psychrobacter sp. DAB_AL32B
TAAAAAAGATAAAGTTGATGTCCATATGCTAGTATATGTATTCGTGTGTCGTAACTAACTACATGCCTACTGCGGGCAGTGTGTACTTATGGTACGTCAAAGTCCGTTCATCGTGGTGGGCTGCATCCGCTTAATTGAAATACGCCATATCAAAGACGTTTTGGCGTTTGTTAAAATACTTTATAACCCCAACGATACCATTGCATGGCATCGTATTTTAACC
>NZ_NEXU01000216.1:0-205 GCF_002224105.1 Psychrobacter sp. DAB_AL32B
CAGTTGAATAAAGGATACTTATGTTTTCCAATATTACTCCGCAGCGCCAGTCTTTAAGCCTTCTCAGTGCGCAAAAATATAACATACCTCAAACCACTAAGCATTATCTAAATATCGCTGTTGGGATAGCGCTCACTTGCTTAACGGTACAGGCACAGGCTGCTAATAAGGCTCAGACTTATAATGAGTTGCCATTACCAGAAGC
>NZ_NEXU01000217.1:0-200 GCF_002224105.1 Psychrobacter sp. DAB_AL32B
ATCGAGCACACCAACGCGGTTTCCTAGCTTTTGTAATGCTAAGGCAATATTGACCGTGGTGGTTGATTTACCGACGCCGCCTTTACCAGAGGCCACGACGAACATGTGGCGCATATGAGGATGTGGAGGAAGTGATGCTTGGATGAGAACAGCAATAGAACTAGGTGGGTCAGGGTTTGGTGATTTTGTATTAGTGGCGG
>NZ_NEXU01000218.1:0-200 GCF_002224105.1 Psychrobacter sp. DAB_AL32B
TTTATTTGTTATGAAAAAGCAGCTAACCAAGGCTATATGGCAGCGCAAGCAAAACTTGGACTTATGTACTATGAGGGTATGGGGTTTCGTCAAAACTATGCTTTGGCTAGAAAACTGGTCTTGAAAGCAGCTAATCAAGGAGACCCAGATGCTCAAGGTTTGATAGCTGAAATGTACGAAGAAGGTAGAGGTGTTCCCCC